>JAYSFH010000184.1:1835-6417 GCA_041913405.1 Dongia sp.
TCACCGTCATGCGCTTGGACCGCGCCTTGGGATCGACCGACGGAGTCGCGGCCAGCAGGACCTGGGTGTAGGGGTGCCGGGCCCGGGTGAAGACGGTCTGCTTGCTGCCCTGCTCCACCGGCCGGCCCAGATACATCACCATCACGTCATCGGCGATGTGCCTGACCACGGAAAGATCGTGGGAGATGAACATGTAGGCGAGGTTGAGCTCGGCCTGCAGGTCCATCAGCAGGTTGAGGACCTGGGCGCGAATCGACACGTCGAGAGCCGAGACCGGCTCGTCGGCGACCACGATCTTCGGCTTCAGCATCAGGGCCCGGGCGATGGCGATTCGCTGGCGCTGGCCGCCGGAGAACATGTGCGGGTAGCGGCTGTAATGCTCCGGCCGGAGCCCGACATGCGCCAGCATCGCCTGCGCCTGCTCGCGGCGCTGGGCGGCTTTGAGGTCGGTGTTGATCTCCAGCGGCTCTTCCAGGATCTGGCCGATCTGCTTGCGCGGATTGAGCGAGCCGTAGGGATCCTGGAACACCATCTGCACCTTGGGGCGCAGCGCCTTCAGCGTGGATTCGGCGGCTGTCGCCACCTCGGTGCCGTCGAGCGTGAGGCTGCCGCTGGTCGGCTTCTCGATCATGGTGATCATGCGGGCGAGCGTGGACTTGCCGCAGCCCGATTCGCCGACCACCGCCAGCGTCCGGCCGGCCGCAAGCGCGAAGCTGGTGCCGGCGACGGCCTTCAAGGTGGCGTGGCCGCGGAACACGCCGCGCGAGACGCTGTAGTGGCGGTGGAGGTCGTGGGCCTCGAGGACCGTCTGGCCGATATCGCTCATCGGCCGAGCCCCCTGGGCGTCGCGCCTTCGACGTGCGGCATGGCCTCCGGCCCGCCGTTGATGCTCCAGCGCGGATCCGGGTGGTTGGTCGGGCGGCCGTCCACCAGCGGGTAGTGGCAGCGCGCCAGCACACCCCCTCCGGGCAGATTGGGGCCGGTCAGAGCCGGCGGCTCGGCACGGCAACGGTCGGTGGCGAAGCTGCAGCGCGGGTTGAAGACGCAGCCGGTCGGGCGGTCGGCGATGCCCGGCACCATGCCGGGAATGGTCGCCAGCCGCCGCTGGTCGTGGCTGCGCTCGGGCAGCGCCTCGAGCAAGGCGGCGGTGTAGGGATGGCGCGGATTCTCGAACAGCTGTGCCGCGGGCTGGATCTCCACCTGCTGGCTGGCATACATGACGATGACGCGCTCGGCGGTCTCGGCGACGACGCCCATGTCATGGGTGATGAGCGCCATCGCCATGTGGCGCTGCTTCTGCAGATCGACCAGCAGGTCCAGGATCTGCGCCTGGATGGTGACGTCGAGCGCGGTGGTGGGCTCGTCGGCGATCAGGAGCTTCGGGTTGCAGGCGATCGCCATCGCGATCATCACGCGCTGGCTCATGCCGCCGGAGAGCTGGTGCGGGAAGGCGGAGAGCCGGGTCTCCGGCGCGGGGATGCCGACCTGGGCCAGCAGCTCCACGGTGCGGTCGCGGCGCTGCCGTCGCGTGCCGCCCTCATGCGCCGCCAGCGCTTCCATGATCTGGAAGCCGACGGTGAAGCAGGGATTGAGGCTGGTCATCGGCTCCTGGAAGATCATGGCGATGTCCTTGCCGATGATCTTGCGCCGCGCACGGGGCGACAGTCCCAGCAGGTTGGTACCTTCGAAGCTCATCTGGTCGGCGATGACGCGGCCGGGATAGGGGATCAAGCCCATGACCGCGAGCATGGTGACGCTCTTGCCGGAGCCGGATTCGCCGACCACGCCCAGGAGCTCGCCCTTCTCGATGGTGAGGTCGATGCCATCGACCGCGCGGAACGGGCCGCGATGGGTCTGGAACTCGACCGAGAGATTGCGGATTTCCAGCAGGGCCATGGTCAGCGCTTCAGCTTCGGGTCGAGCGCATCGCGGAGCCCGTCGCCGAGGAGGTTGAAGGCCAGCACCGTGACCAGAATGGCGAGACCGGGGAAGGTCACCACCCACCAGGCGCTGTCGATGTATTGCCGGGCATCGGCCAGCATGGTGCCCCATTCCGGCGTCGGCGGCTGCGCGCCCAGCCCGAGGAAGCCCAATGCCGCGGCATCGAGCACCGCCGAGGAGATGCCGAGGGTCGATTGCACGATCAAGGGCGCCAGGCAGTTCGGCAGCACGGTCTTGAACATGAGGCGGAGCGTGCCGGCGCCCGAGACCCGGGAGGCGATGACATAGTCCTTGGTGAGCTCGGTCATCACCGCGGCGCGGGTGAGGCGCGCGTAGTGCGGGATGTTGGTGATGGCGACGGCGATCATCGCGTTGGTGAGGCCGGTGCCGAGCAGCACGACGATGACGATCGCGAGCAGCAGGCTCGGCAGCGCCAGGATGATGTCCATCAGGCGCATGATCAGCGTGTCCACCGTGCCGCGGTAGAATCCGGAAACGAGGCCGAGCATCACGCCCATCGTCAGCGAGAGCGTGACGACGATGAGGCCGATGAACAGGGAGTAGCGGGAGCCGTAGATGATGCGCGAGAGCATGTCGCGGCTGACCCCGTCGGAGCCGAGCAGGAACTGTGAGCTGCCGGTCGGATCCCAGGCCGGCGGCTGCAGTGACAGATTGATCGCGTCGAACTGCTCGGTCGGGTCGTGCGGTGCCAGCCAGGGCGCGAAGATCGCGCAGAGCACCAGCAGCACGATGACGATCAGCGCGCCCATCGCGCCGCGGTTGGACCTGAGCGACAGCCAGACCTCGCGGGCCGGCGTCAGCACGGGTGCGGGCTTCGGCGCGACGGTGCCGGCGGTGTTGGTTGCGTTGGTCATCGGCGCCCCCGGATCCGCGGGTTCAGGACACCATAGACGAGATCGACTGTGAGATTGACCAGGATCACGAAGCCGGCGATCAGCAGCACGCCGCCCTGCACCGAGGGATAGTCGCGCTGGTAGATCGAGTTCACCAGCCAGGAGCCGACCCCCGGCCAAGAGAAGATGTTCTCGGTGAGGATCGCACCGCCCATCAGCGTGCCGACCTGGAGGCCGATCACGGTCACCACCGGAATCAGCGCGTTGCGGAGCGCATGGATGCCGACCACGCGGAAGCCGCTGAGGCCTTTCGCCCGCGCCGTCCGCACGTAGTCCTCGCTCAGCACTTCGAGCATAGCGGAGCGCGTCATGCGCGCGATCACCGCCAGCGGAATGGTGCCGAGCACGATGGTCGGCAGAATGAGATGGCTCAAGGCCGAGCGGAAGGCGCCCTCCTCGCCGGACATCAGCGAGTCCCAGAGCATGAAGCCGGTGCCTTCATCGAAGTAGTAGTCGAGATCGATGCGGCCCGAGACCGGCGTCCAGCCGAGCTTCAGGGAGAAGAACAGGATCAGCAGCAGGCCCCACCAGAAGATCGGCATCGAATAGCCGGTCAAGGCCGCGCCCATGACGGTGTGGTCGTAGATCGAGCCGCGGCGCTGCGCGGCCAGCACGCCGGCCGGAATGCCGATCGCGATCGCAAAGATCATGGCGCAGAGCGCGAGCTCGAGCGTCGCCGGGAACAGCGCGAAGAAGTCGCTGAGCACGCTGTTCTTGCTCTGGATCGACTTGCCGAAGTCGCCCTGCGCCACGTTCCAGATGTAGTCGACGAACTGGACCGGCAGCGGGTCGCCCAGGCCCATCTGGTCCAGCAGCTCCTGGTGCCGCACCGGATCGATGACTTTCTCGCCGAGCAGCATCTGCAGCGGGTCGCCGGGGATCGCGTGGATCAGCACGAAGGTCAGCAGCGCCGCCCCGAGGAAGGTCGGGATGATCAGCAGCAGGCGTTGGATGACGAAACGGATCATGAGGCGATCGGCAGGCTCAAAAAACGCGCACCGGCGGAGGGGTCGCCTCCGCCGGTGCTGTCGGGTTCGACAAACGCGGCTTACTTCAAGCCGACGTTCTCGAAGTTGTGGATGCCGAGCGGATCGATGACGTAGCCGTCAACTTTCTTGCTCATCGGCATGAAGGTCAGCGAATGCACGATCGGCACGATCGGCGCCTCGTCATGCATCAGCTGCTGGGCCTTCTTGTAGAGCTCGGTCCGCTTCGCCTGGTCCGAGGTCTCCTTGGCCTGCTTCAGCAGTGCGTCGTAGTCGTTGTTGCACCACTTCTCATTGTTCTGGCCCGGAGGATTGCCGGTGCCGCCGCAGCCATGGAAGTAGAGGAAGTTGTCCGGATCGCCGATGTCGGCGCCCCAGCCGATCTGGCCGAGCGGGGCCTCGCCGGCATGCATACGCTTCAGGTACTCGGCCCAGTCGTAGGTGACGAGGTTCGCCTTGATGCCGACCTTGGCGAGATCGGCCTGCATCAGCTCGCCCATCTTCTTGCCGTCCAGATTGTAGGGACGGGAGACCGGCTGGTACCAGAGGTCCACGGCGAGATCCTTCACGCCCTGGCTCTCCAGCATCTCCTTGGCCTTGGCCGGATCATACGGATACGGCTTCACATCGTCGTTGTAGCCCCAGATGGTCGGCGGCAGCGCGTTCTTCGCCACCTTGGCGCCGCCCAGGAAGACCGCTTTCACGATGGCTTCCTTGTTGAACGCCATGTTCATCGCCTGG
>JAYSFH010000184.1:6464-7432 GCA_041913405.1 Dongia sp.
TGAGCATCGGATTGGCCTTCAGCAAGGCGAGATCGGCCGGTGCCGGATACGGGTAGAGATCGCACTCACCGGCCATCAGCTTGGCCATACGGGTCTTCGGATCCTTGGTGATCGCGAAGACCAGGTTGTCGATCTTCTGCTTGCCGCGCCAGTAGTCCGGGTTGGCCTTGTAGCGGATTACCGCGTCCTTCTCATAGGCGACGAAGGTGAACGGACCGGTGCCGACGGGCATCTGGTCGATCTGGTCCTTCTTGCCGTCCTTCTCGAGCTTGTCGGCGTATTCCTTGGACAGGATCGAAGCCCATTCCATGCCGAGCTCGGCGACGAACGGCGCTTCCGGGTTGTTGAGCGTGATCTTGACCGTGTGGTCGTCGACCTTCTCGACGCTCTTCATGATGTCGCCCATGCCCATGCCTTCGAAGTAGGCATAGGTGCCGCCGCTGACGCCATGATAGGGGTTGTTCTTGTCCAGCATGCGGTTGAAGCTGAACACCACGTCGTCGGCGTTGAACTCGCGGGTCGGCTTGAAAAACTTGGTGGCGCCGAACTTCACGCCCTTGCGGAGATGGAAGGTGTAGACCTTGCCGTCATCGCTGACTTCCCACTTCTCGGCGAGCGAAGCCACGGGATCGGTGGTGCCGAACTTGGTCTCGATCAGGCGGTTGAAGATCGGGCGCACGGCATCGAGCGTGGTGCCAGCGTCGAACAGCTGCGGACCGAAACCTTCCGGGCTGCCTTCCGAGCAGTAGCGGAGAGTCGATGCCGCTTGCGCCGACATGGCCGTGCCCATGACCAGGGCAAGAGCCGCCGTCGCGGTGATAAGCCGTAGTTTCATTTGAGTCTCCCTCACGTGTTGTCCCGGGGAGCCGTTATGGATTGGTTCTTATGGCCCGTCCCCGTTGCTGCGGAACGTAGGCCTGTTCCCGGACCGGTGTCAATTCCCGGCTTGATCTTGTTCATATTTCTCG
>JAYSFH010000185.1:0-7430 GCA_041913405.1 Dongia sp.
GAGGGCGACGACCCCGACAAGCGCATGGCCGTGCCCGCGACGTCGCGCGACACCGTGCTGTTCGCGCCGCCGTGGACCGTGCTGATCGCGCTCGTGCTGATCGCCGCGTTCGTCGTGTTCCGCCGCTGGCGCGCGCGTCAGGATGCGCACCGCGCCGCCGAGTGGATGGCCTACACCGAGGCCGAGGCGGCCAGGAAGGCGGCGGAGCAGCGCGAGGTCGTCGGGGCGCCCACGGGATCCGGCTCGTGATGCCGGACGACAAGCGCCCCGCAGCCCGCGCGGCGGGGCGGTGGGTCGGCGCGGCCGTCGCTGCATCGCTCGTGGCCGCGGGCTGGGGCCTGGGCGCGCAGGCGGCGGCGGCCGGCACGAGCGACGGGGGGAACGTGGTCGTCGACGTGGTCGACGGAATCGAACCCACCCCGACCGCGACGCCGACGCCCACTGACACGCCGAAGCCGCCCAAGCCGACCAAGACGCCGAAGCCCCCGAAGCCGACCAAGACCCCCAAGCCGACGAAGCCGCCGAAGGCATCGGATCCGTCCGATCCCTCCGACCCGTCCGATCCGTCCGTTCCCTCGGGGAGTCAGCCGCCGAAGGGGAGCGGCCGGGCGCCGCAGGTTCCCCATCAGGACAACCAGGCGACGATCCCGGATCGGGACGCCGCCGACGACGCGCTGGGCGACGCCGCGGCCGAGTCCGCGGCCGTCGCGATGAGCGGACTGGTCGCGACGGCGGCGCCGTCGCTCGCGATCGGCAACGGCACCCTGACGCTGAGCTTCGTGGTGCGCAACAACTCCGACAAGCCGATCGACGCGAGCGCGCGCTTCTGGCTTGCCGACGCGGTCGGCACGGCGATCGCCGAGGTGGACGGCGTCCGGGTCGACGCGCTCGAGCCGGACGAGACGCGACGGGTGTCCATCACGGTCGACGGGCTCGGACAGCACGTCGTGCTGCACAGCCACGTCACGTTCGTGCCGCCGGCGACGATCGCCCCCTTGGCGCCGCTGTGGGTCAGGATGTGCCGGTGGTCGTCCGGCGTGTTGGTGGCGAAATGCGGCACCGTGATCCCGCCCGCCGCCATGATCGCGAGGTCCGCGATCAGCCATTCCGGACGGTTCTCCGAGATCAAGGCCACGCGGTCGCCGGGCTGGATGCCGAGCCCGATCAGCCCGCGCGCCAGCGACTTCACCCGCGCCGCCACTTCGCCGTAGGTCATCGGCACCCAGGTGCCGTTCTGCTTGGAACGCAGCAGGGGCTCACGCGAGAGCTTGGCCGCCTGATCGAAGAACAGCCGCGTCAGGCTTGGAACCGCGTCGTAATTCATGCACTAGTCCTGGATTGCCGCGAATTCTTCCCCGTCTGGGCCGGTGTTCGTGTGACGGTCGTCCTGCCGGACCCGCCCTGTCTTGGCCTTCCGCCCCCGCCTCCCATATAAGGGAGGCTGATTTTCTGCAAGGAGCAAGCCGATTCCCATGAATGCCCCGGTTCCCACCGTCACCTTCGCCGCCGTCACCGAGGCCGCCGCGCCGGAAACTCCGAACCTCGGGGCCTTGCCGAACTGGAATCTGACCGACCTCTACAAGAGCCCAACCGCGCCGGAGATCGAGCAGGACCTGAAACGGGCCGCCGCCGCCGCGGGCGACTTCCGCAAGGCTTATGAGGGCAAGCTGGCCGCGATCGACGGCGCCGCTTTCCTGAAGTCGATCACCGAATACGAGGTGATCCAGGAGCTGCTCGGCAAGCTGATGAGCTATGCCCAGCTGGTCTATGCCGGCAACATGGCGGATCCCGAGCTCGCGCGCTTCCAGCAGAACATCAACGAGCGGGTCAATGCGATCTCGGTCGAGATCCTGTTCTTCTCGCTGGAGCTCAACAAGCTCGAGGACAGCAACCTCGCGGCCAAGCTGAAGCACGAACCCCTGCAGCGCTATCGGCCCTGGCTCGACGCGGTGCGGTTGTTCCGCCCGCACCAGCTTTCCGACGAGGTCGAGCGCCTGCTGCACGAGAAGCATGTCGCCGGAAGTGCGGCCTGGCAGCGCCTGTTCGAAGAGACCATCGCCGACATGCGCTTCGAGATCCAGGGCAAGTCCCTGACCTCGAACGAGGCGCTGAACCTGATGACCGATCGCGATCCGGCGAAGCGCAAGGCGGCGGCGGAAGGCCTCGCCAAGGGCCTCAATGCCGAGAAGCGCGTCTTCGCTTTGGTCACCAACACCCTCGCCAAGGACAAGGACATCGAGGACAAATGGCGCAAGTTCGAGCGCCCGGTCTCCTCGCGCAACCTCGCCAACCAGGTCGAGGACCCGGTCGTGGATGCGCTGGTCTCCGCGGTGAAGGCGAGCTATCCGCAGCTCTCGCACCGCTACTATCGCCTGAAGGCGAAGTGGATGGGGCAGGACGCGCTCGAGTTCTGGGACCGCAATGCGCCGCTGCCCAGCGACGACGACAAGCTGATCACCTGGCCGGAGGCGCGCAAGCTGGTGCTCGAGGCCTATCACGCCTTCTCGCCGGACCTCGCCTCGGTCGGCAAGACCTTCTTCGACCAGAACTGGATCGACGCGCCGCCGCGGCCCGGCAAAGCGCCGGGTGCCTTCGCGCATCCGACGGTGCCGAGCGCGCATCCCTATCTGCTGCTGAACTATCACGGCCGGACCCGGGACGTGATGACCCTGGCGCATGAGCTGGGGCACGGCGTGCACCAGGTCCTGGCGGCGCCCCAGGGCCAGCTCTTGGCGGATACCCCGCTGACCCTGGCCGAGACCGCCTCGGTCTTCGGCGAGATGCTGACCTTCCAGGCGCTGCTGAAGCGTGAGACCAATCCGGCGAAGCGCAAGATCCTGCTCGCCGGCAAGGTCGAGGACATGCTGAACACCGTCGTGCGCCAGATCGCCATGCACGAGTTCGAGCGCAAGCTGCACGATGCGCGGAAGAACGGCGAGCTCTCCGCCGACGAGATCTCGGCGATCTGGCTGGAGACCCAGCGCGAGGCGCTGGGCGAGGGGATCAAGCTCCCCGACGGCACCGACTATGCCGTGTTCTGGAGCTACATCCCGCATTTCATCCATGTGCCGTTCTACGTCTATGCCTACGCATTCGGCGACTGCCTGGTGAACTCGCTCTACGCGGTCTACCAGGGTGCCGAAGCCGGCTTCGCGCAAAAGTATCTCGACATGCTGAAGGCCGGCGGCACCAAGCGGCACAAGGAGCTGCTGGCGCCGTTCGGGCTGGATGCCTCCGATCCCGGCTTCTGGTCCAAGGGCCTCGGCGTGGTGAAGGGCTTCATCGACGAGCTGGAGAAGCTCTGACGGCGGATTTAGCCAGGAGGTCAGTTAGGAATGCTTCGCAGTCACGGGAATCACCGTCAAGTCATTGATTTACCCTAGGGTCGACGCAGACAGGACACAGACAAAACACAGGGTGTTTTCATTCTCGGATTTAGTTTTTCTAAATCCGCTTTCGAGGAAGAATGGCCGATAACGAAGAGAACTCGCTCGGCGGCCGGGTCCGCCGCTACGCCAAGGTCGGCCGGGCGATGGCCGGCATCGGCGCGCGCATGGCCGGCAGCCGCTATCTCGGGCTGGAACTCGACCGCGGCAAGCATGCGGCCGAGTTGAAGGCGGCGCTCGGCGGGTTGAAAGGCCCGCTGATGAAGGTGGCGCAGATCATGGCCACCATCCCCGACGCCTTGCCGCGCGAATACGTGCAGGAGCTGCAGCAGCTGCAGTCGAATGCGCCGGCCATGGGGTGGCCCTTCGTCAAGCGCCGCATGGCCGCGGAGCTGGGGGAGGGCTGGCAGCAGCGCTTCAAGGATTTCAGCCACACGGCCGGCGCCGCGGCCTCGCTGGGGCAGGTTCACCAGGCGCATGCGAAGGACGGCAAGCTGCTGGCCTGCAAGCTGCAGTATCCCGATATGAAATCCGCGGTCGAAGCGGATCTCCGCCAGCTGAAGCTGATCTTCCGGATCTACGAGCGCGCCGACAAGGCGATCTCCACCGCAGAGATTCATTCCGAGATCGCCGACCGGCTGCGCGAGGAGCTCGACTACGAGCTCGAAGCCCGGCACATGGCGCTCTATCGCCTGATGCTGGCCGACGAGCCCAATGTGCATCTGCCGGAGCCGATGCTGGATCTCACCAGCAAGCGCCTGCTCACCATGACATGGATCTCAGGCCAGCCGCTGATGACCTTCCTGGAGCAGAAGCCTTCGACCGCGCTCCGCAACAAGGTCGCCTTCAACATGTTCCGCGCCTGGTACGTGCCCTTCTATGAATACGGGGTTATTCACGGCGATCCGCATCTCGGCAATTACACCGTCCGTCCGGCCGACGCCGAGGATGCCGGCGACGTCAACCTGCTCGACTTCGGCTGCATCCGGGTGTTCGAATCCAAGTTCGTGAAGGGCGTGATCGATCTCTATTTCGCGCTGCTGAACGACGACCGCGACCTCGCGGTGCATGCCTACGAAAGCTGGGGCTTCAAAGGCCTCTCCAAGGACGTGATCGACGTCCTCAACCGCTGGGCCCATTTCGTCTACGGGCCGCTGCTCGAGGACCGGGAGCGCAAGATCCAGGACGCGGAGACCGGCATCTACGGCCGCGAGGTGGCGGAGGGCGTGCATGCCGACCTCCGCCGCCTCGGCCCGGTCACGCCGCCCAAGGAGTTCGTCTTCATGGACCGGGCCGCGATCGGCCTCGGCTCGGTGTTCATGCACTTGAAGGCGGAGATCAATTGGTACCGGCTGTTCCACGAGCTGATCGAGGACTTCGACGTGAAGGCCCTGGAGAAGCGCCAGAAGGCCGCCCTGAAAAAAGCAGGTGTGACAGCAAGCCGCTGATCCCACAGCGCTCGAATGTGGTATGATGGGTGATCATGCAGGCCGCCCGGGGGTTCTCTTTCGTCGATCTCTACACGCCGAAGCTCGTCACCGTGCTTCGCGAGCGTTACGGCCTGCGCGACCTCAAATCCGACGCGATTGCCGGGCTGACCGTGGCGATCGTGGCGCTGCCGCTTTCGATGGCGATCGCGATTGCCTCCGGCGTCACGCCCGACCGCGGGCTCTATACCGCGATCATCGGCGGCTTCATCGTTTCGGCGATCGGCGGCAGCCGGTTCCAGATCGGCGGCCCGGCCGGTGCCTTCATCGTGCTGGTCTATGCGACGGTGGCGGCGCATGGCGTGGACGGCTTGCTGCTCGCGACCTTCTTGAGCGGCATCATTCTGCTGGCGATCGGCCTGCTGCGGCTCGGCACCTTCATCAAATACATCCCCTATCCGGTGACGGTGGGCTTCACCGCCGGCATCGCCGTCATCATCTTCGCCAGCCAGATCAAGGATCTGCTCGGCCTGACCTTGAGCGGCGCCGAGCCCGGCGACCTCATTCCGAAACTCGAGGCGCTCGGCGCCGCCATGCCGACCGTCAACGCCTCGGCCGTGGCGCTGGCCGTCTTCACCATCGGCGTCATCATCGCGGTGCGCCGCTTCCGCCCGCAATGGCCGTCCTTCCTGATCGCAGTGGCGCTGGCCTCGATCGGCGCCTGGCTGCTGCATCTGCCGGTCGAGACCATCGGCACCAAGTTCGGCGGCATCCCGCGCTCGCTGCCGCTGCCGCAGCTGCCGATGCTCTCGATGGACAAGGTGATCGAGATGCTGCCGGCGGCGACCTCCTTCGCGCTGCTGGGCGCGATCGAGAGCCTGCTTTCGGCGGTGGTGGCGGACAGCATGACCGGCCGCCGGCACCGCTCCAACGCGGAGCTGGTCGCGCAGGGTCTCGCCAACATCGGCTCGTCGATTTTCGGCGGCATCTGCGTCACCGGCACGATCGCCCGCACCGCGACCAACGTGCGTGCCGGGGCGCGCGGCCCGGTCTCCGGGATGCTGCACGCGCTGTTCCTGCTGCTCTTCATCCTGGTCGCCGCACCGCTCGCCGGCTACATCCCGCTGGCGGCCCTGGCCGGCCTGCTCGGCGTGGTCGCCTGGAACATGGCCGAGAAGACCGAGATCGCCGTCCTGCTCAAGGCCTCGCGCGGCGACGCAGTGGTTCTGCTGGCGACCTTCCTGCTGGTGATCTTCCGCGATCTCACCACCGGCATCCTGGTGGGCTTTGGTTTGGGCGCGCTCCTGTTCCTGCACCGGCTGGCGCAGGCGGTCTCGGTCCAGGCGGAGCAGGATGTGCCGGACAACCTTCCGGGCGCCGACCGCACGCCCTATGACCCGGCGCTGGCGACCAACCGCGATGTCGCGGTCTACCGGATCTCCGGCGCCTTCTTCTTCGGCGCGGCGGCCTCGGTCGCGGCGGCACTGGACCGCATCGGCCAGCACCCGAAGGTGCATGTGATCGACTTCTCGGCGGTGCCGGTGATCGACTCGACTGCGGTGGCGACCATCGACGGCTTCGTGCGCAAGACCGAGCGGAACGGCGCCCGGGTGATCCTTTCCGGCGCCGCGCCCAGCGTCCGCCGCGCTCTGGCCAGCCACGGCGTCCGTCCGCCGCGGGTCGAGTTCCGCGCCAACGTCGCCGAGGCCCTGGCCGCTATTGCACCGGTGTCGGGCCACTCCAGCCCGTAAGCGCCTTTTTCTTGGCGTCGCGCATCTCGTCCGGCGAGGCGCCGTAGTTGAAGCCGTAGGGAACCGCCTCGAACGAGCCGTAGCTGGGGTTGGGCAGCATGATCCAATCCTTGGTCCAGTGCGCGACGCTGTCGTCGAACACTTTCTGCCGGTCCGCCTCGCTGCCCTTGTAGGCATCGACGAAGTCGCCGAAGTTGTCGCCGATCAGCAGCAGCACCCGGTAGTTCTTGGCGATGAAGGCGCGCCGCGTGCCCTTGGCCGAGGTCCAGTCCTCCTTCTCCTTCGCGAACAGGAAGGTGTCGACATTGCCGCCCATCGGGAATTTGAGCGCCTGCATGTTCTCCCGCGTCGCCTGCTCCATGTCGGCGGTGCGGTTGGTGACGTAGAAGACCTTGATGCCCCGCGCATTGGCATAGCGGGTGAAGGCGACGGCGCCGGGCACCGCTGCGGAGACCTTGGCCTCGACGAAGGCTTTCCAGGTGTCGTTGCTGAAGGGCTGGCCGGAGGCGATGTTCCAGGCCTGGTATTTCGAGTTGTCGAGCATGGTCTCGTCGGCATCGACGATGATGGCCGGCGGCAGCTTCGAGTAGTTGCCCTTCTGCACGTCGGGGACGGCGGTCCACCAGGGATCGCCCATCGCCTGGATCAGCCGCCGTTTGGCCAGCGCGAAAGCCGCCATGGTGCTGGCCTGGTACTCGACCGAGTGCTGCATCCAGAGGACGGCGTTGAGGTTGTCGTCCGGAGTCACCGGCGCCGCGGCGGGCGTGCTCTCCTGCGCGGCGGCAGCGAGCGGAAAGAGCAGGGCGGCAGCGAGAGCGAGCAGTCGCGTGCGGTCCATGGTGGCGCCTCGGCGTGGGGGACGGGTC
>JAYSFH010000186.1:0-7427 GCA_041913405.1 Dongia sp.
CCGACAACGTCAACCTCGACAAGGCCCGCCGCCTGCTCTGGCCGATCAAGCAGAAATACGGCCAGAAGATCTCCTGGGCCGACCTGCTGATTCTGACCGGCAACGTCGCCCTGGAGTCGATGGGCTTCAAGACCTTCGGCTTCGCGGGCGGCCGGGTCGATACCTGGGAGCCGGGCGAGGACATCTACTGGGGCCCCGAGGGCAAGTGGCTGGCCGATGAGCGCTACAGCGGCGAGCGCGATCTCGCCAACCCGCTGGCCGCCGTGCAGATGGGCCTGATCTACGTGAATCCGGAAGGCCCGAACGGCAATCCCGATCCGCTCGCCGCGGCGCGCGACATCCGCGACACCTTCGCCCGCATGGCGATGGACGACGAGGAGACCGTGGCGCTGATCGCCGGCGGCCATACTTTCGGCAAGACTCATGGTGCCGCCGATCCCGGCAAGTATGTCGGCGCCGAGCCCGAGGGCGCCGAGATCGAGCAGATGGGCCTCGGCTGGAAGAACACGTTCGGCAAGGGCCACGGTGGCGACACGATCGGCAGCGGCCTCGAGGTCACCTGGACCACCACGCCGACCAAGTGGAGCAACAACTTCTTCTGGAACCTGTTCGGCTATGAATGGGAGCTGACCAAGAGCCCGGCCGGCGCGCATCAGTGGCAGCCAAAGCACGGCATGGGCGCCAACACCGTGCCGGACGCCCATGATGCGGCGAAGAAGCACGCGCCGCAGATGCTGACCACCGACTTGGCACTCCGCTTCGACCCCGCCTACGAGAAAATCTCCCGGCGCTTCATGGAGAATCCCGACCAGTTCGCCGATGCCTTCGCGCGGGCCTGGTACAAGCTCACTCATCGCGACATGGGTCCGGTCGCGCTGCATCTCGGGCCCCTGAAGCCGAAGGAGGTGCTGATCTGGCAGGATCCGATCCCGACTGCCGACTACGCGCCGATCGATGCAAAGGACATCGAGTCCCTGAAGGCCAAACTCCTGGCCTCCGGTCTCTCGATCGCGCAGTTGGCGACGACCGCTTGGGCTTCGGCCTCGACCTTCCGCGGCTCCGACAAGCGCGGCGGTGCCAACGGCGCGCGCATTCGCCTCAGCCCGCAGAAGGACTGGGCGGTGAACCAGCCGGCCGAGCTTCAGAAGGTGCTGGCCAAGCTCGAGGCGATCCAGAAGGATTTCAACGCGAGCGCCGGCGGCGGCAAGAAGGTGTCGCTGGCGGATCTTGTCGTCCTCGGCGGTTCCGCCGCGGTCGAGGCGGCGGCGAAGAAGGGCGGCGTCGCGGTCACGGTGCCGTTCACCCCGGGCCGCACCGATGCCAACCAGGACCAGACCGACATCGACTCCTTCAAATGGCTGGAGCCGACCGCCGATGGTTTCCGCAACTATCTGCGCGGACCGCAGCGGGTCTCGCCGGAAGAGGCGCTGGTCGATCGCGCGCAGCTGCTCACCCTCTCGGCACCGGAACTGACGGTGCTGCTGGGCGGGCTGCGCATGCTGAACGTCGGCCAGCCGGCCCAGGGTGTTTTCACCACTAAGCCCGAAACGCTGAGCAACGACTTCTTCGTCAACCTGCTCGACATGGGCACGGCGTGGTCGCCGTCTTCGGTGGACGGCATTTACGAAGGCCGCGACCGAAAGACCGGCGCGGTGAAATGGACGGGGACGCGCGTCGATCTCATCTTCGGCTCGCATTCCCAACTCCGCGCGCTCGCCGAGGTCTATGCCGCCTCCGACGCCAAGGAGAAGTTCGTGAAGGACTTCGTCGCGGCCTGGACCAAGATCATGAACCTCGACCGCTTCGACCTGAAGAAATAAGGGCAACAAGCCCGTTTCGCGCCTGCCGGCGATCGCCTAACCTCTGCCTGAAAAGGTGGAGGTTAGGCGATGATGAAGTTCTTCTTCGGCCCGCAATCCTGCGCGCTCGCTTCGCATATCGCGCTGGAGGAAGCCGGCGCCGATTATGAAGCCGTCAAACTCGATCTTCGCGGCGGCGATCAGCAGAAGCCCGAATACCTGAAGATCAACCCGAAGGGCCGCGTGCCGGCGCTGGTCACCGACCGCGGCATCCTCACCGAAAACCCGGCGATCCTCGCCTACATCGCGCAGACCCATCCGGCGAAGCGGCTGGCGCCGCTCGACGACGCCTATGCCTTCGGCAAGATCCAGGCGTTCAACGCTTATCTTTGCGCCACGGTCCACGTCGCCCATGCGCATAAGCTCAGGGGCTATCGCTGGGCGGACCAGCAATCTTCCTTCGACGACATGAAGCAGAAGGTGCCGGAGACCGTCGCCGCCTGCTTCGCGCTGATCGAGAACGATATGCTGGAAGGTCCCTGGGTCGCGGGCGCGGACTTCTCGATCGCCGACCCCTATCTCTTCACGCTCTCGAGCTGGCTGGAAGGCGACGGCGTCGATCCCAAGCGCTTCCCCAAGGTGCTCGACCATCGCAACCGCATGGCACAGCGCCCGGCGGTCCGGAAAGTCCTGCCGCTGCACGCCTGAGACCGGGTGGCGACTAGGGATGATTACTTAGGGTCAGTCCGCGGGGCATTTAGGCCGGCGGCGTCTCGTTCAAATTTCAATAATAAAATCAATTCATTACTGCGTAGCGCCGCGCCTTCTGGCATGGCAATTTTTGATCTACATCAGTGATCTAGGTCCGAATTTTTAGGGTCTTATTAGTGCTTGCAGCCTAGGCTGATTTTCACACAAGCGGCGGTTGTCGGCCATGGCCGGCAAGCCCAATGTCTTGGAGGGAGCCATGGCGGCTGAAATCAAACCGACGGGAAGGGAATGTCCGTTCGGCGAAGAGGAGCTGATCGTCAGCAAGACGAATCTCAAAGGTCACATCACCTACGCCAACGACGTCTTCCTGCGGCTCTCGAAGTATCCGGTGAAAGACGTGATCGGCGCGCCTCACAGCCTGATCCGCCATCCTGAAATGCCGCGCTGCATCTTCAAGCTGCTCTGGGACACGATCCAGGCCAAGAAGGAAATCTTCGCCTACGTGGTCAACATGGCGATGGACGGCGACCATTACTGGGTGTTTGCCCATGTGACGCCGACACTGGACGCACAGCAGAACGTGGTCGGTTTCCACTCCAACCGCCGCAAGCCCAATCCCGACCAGGTCTCCAAGATCCAGGAACTCTACCGGCAGCTTCGCGCCGAAGAGCAGCGCCATGAAAACCGCAAGGACGGGATGCTGCGCGGATACGATATGCTGATGGGACTTCTGAAGGATAAGGGACTCTCCTATGACGAATTTATCTTCTCAGTCTAAGGCGACGCTGTCGATCTCAGCGGCGCTGGCGGTGGTCGTCATCGCCGGGGCGACGCGGCTGGTCGTCGGCCCCATGGTGGAGCCGTGGGACAGCCTGATTGAAATGGTGGCCATCGTTCTGCTGTTCGGCGCCGCGCTCTGGTGTTTGCGCCAGGCCGGCCGCAGCATGCGCGAAGTGGCCGATGTCTGCGCCAGGGCCTTCCATGGCGATCTCGAGGCCCGCGTCCTCGGCACTCGCGACGGCGGGGATATCGGCCGGACCCAGAAGGCGGTCAACGACATGCTCGACATCGTCGATGCCTATGTGCGTGAATCCGCCGCCTCGATGGAATATGTCAGCCGCGGCCTCACATTCCGCAAGGTCCTGACCCGCGGCCTGCCTGGTTCGTTCCGCAACGGCGCCATTGTGATCAACTCCGGCACCGACGCCATGGACCGCCGGGTGCGCGAGCTCGCGGTTGTGGCCCAGAACTTCGGCAACAGCATGGACAAGGTCGTGCAGTCGCTGGCCCAAGCGGCCACCGAGCTCGGCTCCGAGGCGGAATCCTCGGCCGCCGCGGCCGAGGAAACCAGCCGCCAGGCCGCCGCCGTCTCCGCAGCCTCCGAGGAGGCTTCGACCAATGTTCAGACCGTGGCCAGCGCCGCGGAGGAACTCTCGGCCTCGATCACCGAGATCACCCGCCAGGTCACGCGCTCGACAGCAAGCACCAGCCAGGCGGTCGCCGACGCCCAGCACACCGATGCGCAGATCAAGAGCCTGGCGGAAGCCGCGCAGCGGATCGGCGACGTGGTGAAGCTGATCAACGACATCGCCGAACAGACCAACCTGCTCGCCCTGAACGCCACCATCGAGGCGGCGCGCGCCGGCGAGGCCGGCAAGGGCTTCGCGGTGGTGGCCTCCGAAGTGAAGAACCTCGCCACGCAGACCGCGCGGGCGACCGACGAGATCGGCGCCAAGATCACCGAGATGCAATCGGCGACCTCGCAATCGGTCCAGGCGGTGCAGACCATCGGCCGAACGATCTCCGAGATCAGCGAGGTGGCATCCACGATCGCCGCGGCGGTCGAGGAACAGAGTGCTGCGACCCAGGAGATCGCCCGCAACGTGCAGGAGGCTTCGGCCGGTACCTCGGAAGTCTCGGCGAACATTGCCGGGATCAGCCAGGCCGCCGCCGACAGCGGCCAGACGGCCACGCGCGTGAGCGGCGCTTCGCGGCGGATCAGCGGCGAGGTGAAGACCCTCCGAGAGGAAGTCGACCGCTTCCTCGCCAGCATGAAGGCTGCCTGACCCTCCGCCGGCGTCGCCTTCCTCAGGAGCGCTGGACCACCGGCATCACCCCGGCGGTCCGGCGCGCTTTCTTGCAGAACCCAAAAGTTCAATTTTCACAATCGATTAGGCCTGATTTCCGGGTTTCGCCGCTATAAGCATCGGTTATACCGCGATGCAAAAAGAATGGTTTGAATGCGACGGCCGCTCCCACATGATAACCGCTGGAGTTAGCAGGGCTTAGGGCCGGTCGCGGATCGGCCAGGGCCCGTCGCGGGCGTCGCAGTCCGGACAATTGCGCACCGCTAGCAATAGACCGCCTGAACCCGAGGATCGCGCTGTGGCCGATGCCACCAACAACCATGGGGCCACCAAACCCAACCTGCTGATCGCCTGCGGTGCGCTCGGCCAGGAGATCGTGGCGTTGCAGCGGCTGAACCATTGGGAAGGCCGGCTCGAGGTCACTTGCCTGCCGGCGATCTGGCACAACACGCCGGACAAGATCCCCGAAGGCGTCCGGCAGAAGATCAAGGCCGGCAAGCAGAAGTACGGGCGCATCTTCGTCGCCTATGGCGACTGCGGCACCGGCGGCATGCTCGACGAGGTCCTCAAGGAAGAGGGCGCGGAGCGGATCGAGGGGCCGCATTGCTACGAGTTTTATACCGGCAAGGCGGTGTTCGACCGGATGATGGACGAGGAGCTCGGCACCTTCTTCCTGACCGATTATCTCTGCCGACATTTCGACCGGCTGATCTGGAAAGGCTTCGGCCTCGACCGCCGGCCCGACATGAAGGACATGGTGTTCGAGCACTACAAGAAGCTGGTTTTCCTTGCCCAGATCGAGGATGCGGCGCTGACCGCGAAGGCCAGGGAAATCGCCGCGCGGCTGGGCCTTGCCTTCGAGTATCGCCTGACCGGCTACGGCGAGCTGGCAACATTCATGGCGGAAGCCGCCAAGGCCCACTGAGGATTGAGAGAATGGCGCAGTTGATTGTCGTCTACTGGCGGGATATTCCGGCCCAGGTGATCGTGAAGAAGGGCCGCGATGCCGCGAAGATCCAGCTCAACGAGCGCTTCGAGACGGCGATCGACCGCGCGGCCATGAAAGCCAATCTGCGCGACACCGACTCCTATCTCGGCGAGTGGCGTCGCGCGGCGCCGGTCGAGGTCGGCGACGACCTCCAGGCGATTGCGGATGCCAAGGCCAAGGAAATCGAGGCCGAGTTCGACGAGGCGAAGCTGAACGCCCTCGTCAATGCCGGCGGCCTTGCTGCAGAGAAAGCGAGCTGACCTCCATGTATGCCGTCCGCCTCTGGTCGGTTCGCCACGCCCGTGGCCTCAACCGCTTCTACACCGCCTTCGAGAAGGCGCTGGTGGCGCTGCATCCGCTCTGGAACCGCATCGGCTACGACAAGCTCGAAGTGCCGTTCCAGAAGCTGGAGAAGGCCTCGAAGGGGTTCCTGTTCGACTGCCAGATGTGCGGGCAATGCGCGCTGTCGTCGACCGGCATGTCCTGCCCGATGAACTGCCCGAAGACCTTGCGGAACGGTCCCTGCGGCGGCGTTCGCCCGAACGGCCATTGCGAGGTGAAGCCCGAGATGAAATGCGTCTGGGTGCAGGGCTGGCAGGGTGCGGCGCGCATGGATGACGGCCTCGAGAAGATCCGCAATGTGCAGCACGCCGTCGATAACAGCATCAAGGGCAAGTCGGCCTGGCTCCGCGTCGTGCGCATGACCAGGAAGATCGGCGAGTTCGCCCCGAAGCCGGTCAAGGCGCCCGCTGCTAAGCCTGCCGCTGCTCCGAAGCCTGCCGCGGAGAAGGCGGCATGAACCCCGACCTGCCGCCGCATTACGACCCGGGCGCGCCGCTCCCCAACCTGCCGGGTCATTCTTCCGGGGGACGGCTGGAGCGCATCCTGCGCTCCGGGCGCTTTGCCGTGACCGCCGAGCTGAACCCGCCGGATTCCGCCGATCCGCGCGACGTCTATGACCGCGCGCTGGTGCTCTCGGAAGTCTGCGACGCGATCAACGCCACCGATGCCAGCGGTGCCAACTGCCACATGTCCTCGGTCGGCATCTGCTCGCTGCTGACCCGCGCCGGCTATGCCGTCATCATGCAGATCTCCTGCCGCGACCGGAACCGGATCGCGATCCAGGGCGACGTGCTGGGCGCCGCAGCTATGGGGGTGCAGAATATCCTCTGTTTGACCGGCGACGGCGTGCAGGCCGGCGACCAGCCGCAGGCCAAGCCGGTCTTCGACTTCGATTCGACCTCGCTGCTGAACTGCATCACCACGATGCGGGACAAGGGCCAGTTCCTCTCGGGCCGCAAGCTCACCACCCGCCCGCAGGTTTTTCTGGGCGCCGCTGCCAATCCCTTCGTCCCGCCCTTCGAGTGGCGCGGCGACCATATCGGCAAGAAAATCGCGGCCGGGGCGCAGTTTATCCAGACCCAGTACTGCTACGACGTGCCGCTCCTGCGCCAATTCATGGAGAAAGTGCGCGAGAACAAACTGCACGAAAAAGCGTTCTTCCTGATCGGCGTCGGGCCTCTGCCATCGGCCAAGACCGGGCGCTGGATGAAGAACAATGTGCCGGGGGTGCATATTCCGGAACCCGTACTGGAACGGATCGAGAAGGCCAAGGACCAGAAGGCCGAGGGCAAGCAGCTCTGCATCGATCTCATTCAGGAGATCTCCGAGATCGAGGGGGTCGCCGGGATCCACGTCATGGCCTATCGCCAGGAGGAGTTCGTGAACGAGATCATCCACGCCTCCGGCGTCATGAAGAATCGCAAGCCGCGGCGCGCCCCGCGGCCTGCCGAGAATGAAACGGCGCTCGCCGCCACCGCCAGTTAAGAGAGAAGGATTTCG
>JAYSFH010000187.1:0-2896 GCA_041913405.1 Dongia sp.
GAATAGGCGACGGTCGCGGCATAGCCGTAGACCTGCGCCGGCACCGCTGAGAGCGGCTCGATCGAGGCGACGATCACCAGGAAGAAGACAGTCACGCCGACGACGACGGCAGGCCAGACGGTGCCCAAGGCCGGCACCGGCACGTTGACGATGATCAGCAGCGCAATCCAGGCCAGGAGCGCGCCGTAGGCGTTGCCGGCGATGGTCTTCACCAGCGCCTTCTGATCTCCACCGCAGTGGAAGAAGCAGCCCCAGGCGATGAAGCCGGCCCAGACCAGCACGAAGCCGGAAAGCGGGCCGAGTGCCAGGAACGCCCAGACGGCGCCGAGCACGGCGATACTCAATGACAGAGCAAAAAGCTGCGGCACGATACCCTCCCAAATTGACAATCGGGGGTACTGATCGGCCCTTGCCGAGATGATGTGCGAAGAAAGTCAGAATCGCTTCGGCAACTCCGCCGCGGTCCCCCGATTTTCCGCGGCATGGCCATTCGCACAACTCGCGCCCGCGAAATCCCCTGCGGCGGACGGGAGGCGATTCATGACGCAGATCATACCGGGATTCGCGCGGCACCGATCTTGTACTTGGGAACGAAGGGACTCGGCGCTGTTGAGAGCGGTTCTAGAAGACTCGCATTCGACTTGCTGAAGATGGGCCGCAAAAAAGAAAACGGCGCGCCACCGGGGTGGCGCGCCGCCATAGGCGGAGAGCAATCTTCAGTCGGCTCAGGCGGCCAGCGCGCCGGAGGCCTTGGCGATGTGGGTCGCAATCGCGTCCATCAGCGCCGGCGACAGGCAGTCATAGGGCTCGAGGCCGAGTTCCTTGATCCGCGCGCGCACCGCGCCCATGTTGTCCGGCTTCGCACCGGACTCGATGATCGAGGAGACGAAGGCGGCGAACTGCGGCTCCTGCCAGCCGTCCTGCTTCGAGAGTTCGGTGTGGATGAAGTCGAGACCGTAGAACGGATGCTTGGTGTTCTCGATCCGGCCATACATGTGCACGCCGCAACCGGTGCAGGCATAGCGCTGGATGGTGGCGCTCGGATCGACGATCTTCAGCTTCTGGCCGTTCTTGGTGACCGAGACGGAATCCTTCGGAACCACCGCGACCATGGAGAACAGCGCGCCCGACGGCTTCCAGCACTTGGTGCAGCCGCAGATATGGTTATGCGCGCTCTGTGACTTGATGGTGACTTCGACCGGATCGCTGGAGCACTTGCAGGTCAGCGTCCCGCCGGTGAAGCTCGACGAACCTTTCTTGATGCCGCCGTCGACCGACGGATGAATTGAAACTGCCATCTTTTTCCTCCCAATCGCGAATGCGTTTCGCCGCCCGCAGCGAGGGTGCTGCCGATAGGGCCGGCCTCGCTGGCCGGGCGCTTTGCGGCTCTCAATTTATACGCTTGCGGGTTTCCCCCCGTCGAGGGTCGCGGCGACGTCCCTAGCCTAAAGGATGAGACATCCGGAGGAATTCAAGGTTTCCCGTGACGCCTGTCACGGAATTGCCGTCCATCGACGATTGGGGCCTCGGCTATTGCGGCAGGTCTTCCTGGATCGCGCGCGACAGAGCGAAAAGCCGCTGCTCGATGACACTGGGCTGCTGGCAGATCACGGGGAGCAAGTGCTCGCGGTCGTCGAACACCCGGGAATCCCAATCGATGGTCTGCTGCAGCGCCATGCGTTGCTCGATCACGTTGGGATCGGCGGATTTGGGATCCAATGCGTCCAATTGCTTCCAGCCCTCCTGGATGCGCTGCGAGAGGCTGTCCTGCCGGCTGTTGAAGTGCTTGATTCCGCGAATGATCTGGCTGCGCTCGTCGCTCATGGTCTCGAACAGGCCGGCGAACAGGGCGGTCAGCACCTTGGCGCGGTCGTCCTGGTAGCCGGCGGAGAAGCGATGCACCGCTTCGATCGCCTGGTCCTGGGGCATGCGGCGCGGCGCGATCTGCTCGACCAGGCTGGCGACCGCCTGGTTGTCGCGCCAGACGGTCCCGGCGGCGGCTTCCGGGTCCGGTCCGTGCCAGACCGAGCCGATCGATATCTCCGGACGCTGCACCTGCTCGCAGGGCCAGTCGGAGCCGGTCGCGGCGGTGGCTTCGGCCGGCGCATTCGATGCCGGAGCGGCGCCGCCGGGCGTGGTTTCCTGTGCGAAGGCGAATGCGGCCGACAGGGCCAGCGCCGTGGAGAGGCCGAGGGTTTGCAGGACCGATCTCATCGCGATCTCCTTGTTGAGGCGCGGCATCATGCGCCGGCACCGCCGGTGCGCACGCGGGCGATCAGGCCCTTGGCCGGATCGTAGGCGGCGATGGCGCCGCCGAGGAAGACGACCAGGAAGCCGGCCACCACGCCGGCATTCCGCAGCGCGGTCGCGTCGAACTTCACGTAGAGCAGGAAGCGGACCAGCTCGACCGCATAGGTGAAGGGGTTGAAGGCGCAGATGTCGTGCAGCAGCGGGCTCGCTTCCTCGACCTTCCACAGCGGATAGAGCGCCGAAGAGGCGAAGAACATCGGGAAGATGATGAAGTTCATCACCCCGGCGAAATTCTCCAGCTGGCGGATCATCGAGGAGAGCAGCAGGCCGAGCGCGCCCAGCATCAGCCCGGAGAGGATCAGCGCCGGGATGACGGTGATGTAGCCCAAGGGCGGCAGCTCGACGCCGTAGAGCCAGGCGATCAGCAGGAAGACGTAGATCTGCGGCAGCGAGAGCAGGGTGCCGGCGATCAGCTTGGAAATGAGCAGGAACCAGCGCGGCACCGGGCTGGTCAGCAGCACGCGCATGCTGCCCATCTCGCGGTCGTAGACCATGGAGAGCGAGCTCTGCATGCCGTTGAAGAGCTGGATCATCGCGATCAGCCCGGGGATGATGTATTCGTCGTAGAGGATGTAGGTCTCGTAAG
>JAYSFH010000187.1:2906-7285 GCA_041913405.1 Dongia sp.
ACCCCGAGCACCGAGCGGAAGCCGGCGGCGAAGACGAACAGCCAGATCAGCGGCCGCACCAGCGCCGACACGAAACGGCTGCGCTGCTGAATGAAGCGCAGGCCCTCGCGCCAGACGATGCCGATGAAACAACGGCTCCAGCCCGCGCCCGTCATGCTGCCTTCCCTTCGGTGATGCGGCGGAAGGCGTCGTTGAGGCTGGTGGCGCCGGCCGCGGCGATGATCTCGCGCGCCGGTCCCTGGTTCAGGACCCTGCCGCGGTGCAGGATCACGGTGCGGTCTTCGGGCTGGACCTCGTCGATGAGATGGGTCGCCCAGAACACGGTGAGGCCGCGGTCGCGCACCAGGCTGCGCACGTCGGCCATGATGTCGGCGCGGCTCCGGATGTCGAGACCGACGGTCGCCTCGTCGCAGAGCAGGAGATGCGGGTTGTGCAACAGCGCGCGGGCGATCTCGACCCGGCGCGCCTCGCCGCCGGAGAAGCCGCGCACCTTGCGCTTGGCGTGGTCGGCGAGCCCGACTCTGCCCAGCTCCTCGGCGATGCGCCGGCGCGCCTGGCCCCAGGGCATGCCGTGCAGCGCCGCGTGATACCAGAGATTCTGGTTGGCGCTGAGATCGGGATCGAGGGCCCGCTGCTGGAAGACCACGCCCAACTGCGAGAGTGCTGCCGAGCTTTCCCGGCGGAGGTCGTGGCCGAAGATCCGGATCGCGCCCACTTGAGCGGTATAGAGCCGGGTCACCAGGGAGAAGAGCGTGGTCTTGCCGGCGCCGTTCTGGCCGAGCAGCACCACGAACTGTCCGGCCGGGACCGCGATGTTCACCTGGTCGAGGATGGTCTTGCCGCCGATCTTGTGCGACAGGCCCTCGATCGCCAATGCGGCGACGTCACCCTGGACCTGTGTTTGATCGGAAACCGTCATCTCACTTGATCGCGATGCCCCAGGGCAATTCGCCCACGGGGATGGATTTCAGGACCTTGAGCTTCTCTACGTCAATCACCGAGACGTCGTTGGATTCGCCGTTGGCGCTCAACAGCATCTTGGCGTCCGGGGTCAAGGCGAGCTGCCAGACCCTTTGCCCGACCAGCAGGTAGTCCTTCACCTCGTAGGTCGCGGCGTCGATCACCGCGACCCGGTTGGCCGGCCCCAACGCTACGAAGACGGTCTTGCCGTCGGGCGTGATCGAGATGCCGACCGGCTGGATGGTCTCCTTGCGCAGGCCCTGCACCGCGAACTCGATCTTGTGCTCGACCTTCCTCGTTGCGGTGTCGATGACGGCGACCGTGCCGCCGACTTCCGACGAGACCCAGACCTTGGACCCGTCCGGCGTGAAGCGGGCGAAACGCGGCCGGGTATCGACCAGCACGCTGTCCACGACTTCGAGCGAGCTGGTGTCGATGAAATGCGCCATGCTGGTGGTTTCGGAGGTGTTGACCAGCCATTTGCCGTCGGGGCTGACCCCCATGCCGTGGGGGTCGGGGCCGCCCGGCACCGCCGGGGCCCCGCCCCCGCTGCCGGTGTCGAGCACCGTCACCATGTTGTTGTCCTCGTTGGCGACGAACAGCGTCTTGCCGTCGGTGGACAACGTGAAGAGCTCGGGGTCGGGGCCGCTGTTGAAGGTGCGGACCACCTTCAGCGTCTCGGTGTCCAGCACCTCGATATGGTCGGCGTCGCTGGTACAGACATAGACCTGCTTCAGGTCGCCGCTCATGATGATGCCGCGCGGCCGCTCGCCGACGTCGACGGTCGCGGTCACTTCCATCTTGTCGAGGTCGATGACGCTGACCGTGTTGCTCTTCTCGTTCGAGACATAGGCGGTGTAGGCTTCGGCACCCGATGCCGTCAGGAGCAGCCAGGCCAGCGCCGTGGTGCCGAGCAGCGTCTTCATTCTCGTCCTCCCGTCAAAGCGGCTCCGGCGTCGGCTGGTCGCTCTTCTTGATTATGGGTTCAGGTTGCATTGCGAATCCGGCTGGTCGAAGCCGAGGGTGTCGAGCGGCGTGCGCTGGTGCAGGAAGCCTTCCTGCGGCGAGACTGAGACCAGCATCAGCGCCGAGGCCAGGAGGATCGGCTCCCTGAGCTGCTGGTCCCAATGCCGGAAGGTCAGGCCCTGGCCCTTGAAGGCCGCGAGCTCGAACTGGTCGGAGAGCATGTAGTCGCGCATCGCCTTGGGGTCGCCGGTGCTGATGCGGGTGACACTTTCGCCGAAGGTCCGCGCAGCGGCCCAGCCGGCATAGTCGCGCTCCAGCATCGGGCGCCCGGCGAGCTTGATGAAGCGGCGCTGGATCTGGGTGGCGCCCCATTGCTCCTGGGCGCGGTGCCAGGCGGTCGGCACCAGGCCTTGCGTGCCGACGACCGGCCGCGGGTCCCAAGTGCGATAGGGGAGATAGTCGCCGAACACCTCGCTCTCGTCGGCGACGATCATGACGTCGTAGTCCGGCAGGCGCTGGGTCAGCTCGGTCATCTGCTTGCGGACCTGGGCCTGGCCGGTGTCGGTGCGCCGCGAGCCGGCGGTGAAGGTGTAGGTGCGCTCCTCGACGATCTTGCCGGCGAAGCGCTTGGCGGCACGCCGGATGGCGTCGGCGAAGAGCTTGTCGTCGGGGTTGGCGCCCTCGATCAGCACCCACTTCATCCATTGCTTGCTGACGAGATACTGCGCCAGAGCGTCCGCCTTCATCGCCCGGTTGGGCATGATGTGGAAGACGTTGGCGCGGCAGTCGGTGAGGCGCAGGCGGTCATCCTGGGTGCGGATGTCCAGGATGACCGCGTCCTGCATCTCCGGAAAGCCGGCCAGCTCCAGCAGCCGGTCGGCGGTGAGGTCGGCAATGACGAGCTTGATGCCGGCGCCGGCGAGCTCGGTCGCCGCCTGATGCAGGTCGCCGCCTTGCGGGATGACCTTCTCGGTCACCGCATAGTCCTGCTTCAGGAACTTCCCGGTGGTGTTGTTGTCCTCGAGGCCGAGCTTCACGCCGGCCAGGCCCTTGTCCTTGGGCACGACTTCTATCAGCGAAAGCGGATCCGGCTCCGGGATCGCTTCGCTGATATAGCCGATCGATATCTTCAGCGGGGTCGTATCAGCGCGGGCGTCGTTGCCACTGGTCGAGACGATCGAGATGAAGAAAGCCAGAAAAGCAATGATGCCGGCGCCGATTCCGCGAGGGAGAGCGGCGCCTCCCGTCATTGCGTTGCCTGCTTCAGGTAGGCGATGACATTGGCCCGGTCTTCCGCCTTGGGCAGGCCGGGGAAGGCCATCTTGTTGCCGGGGATCTCATCCTTGGGTTTGGTGAGATACTTGTCGAGCTCGGCCTCGTCCCAGGTCTTGCCGGAATTCTTCATGGCGTCGGAATAGCTGAAGCCCTCGATCGACCCCGCCTTGCGGCCGATGATGCCGTGCAAGCTCGGGCCGACCTTGTTCTTGCCGGCCTCGATCGTGTGGCAGGCGGCGCACTTGGCGAAGACCTTCTTGCCCTTCTCGGCGTCGCCGTCGGCACGGGACGCAGAAGCGGCCAGGGTGACGAAGGCCGCGGCGGCGAGAATGGTGAGGCCGAAGCGTGCGGCCGCGATGGAGTGACCCATGAATAATCTCCCAGTTGTGGTCTTAGTGGCAGGCGAACGGCATGCTGCCGTGCCGGCGAAGAATCGCCAAGTCCTCTTTCGTACAATTCCAAAGAGAGTAGAAATCGCCCGAAAGCCGGGCAAGGGGCCTCGCAACGGAGTCCGACTAAAGTAGTAGCAAGAATCAGTGACTTGCCCCAGGGGGGACTTGACGGGAGGGCGTGGGCTGGCAGGCTCGGACCCGCATGCGCGCCCCGGCTTTCATTGTCATCCTGCTTGCAGCTCTCGGATCGCCCGCCTCCGCGGAGGAAGCGCAGCCTTTGCCGGTCGAGGAGGTGGCGCCCGGCGTCTATGTCCATCATGGTCTGCATGAAGAGTCGACCGTCGCGAACCAGGGCGGCATCGCCAATCTCGGATTTGTGATCGGCGGCGCCGCGGTCGCGGTCATCGACAGCGGCGGCAGCCCGATGGAGGGCAAGGCACTGCTGGCGGCGATCCGGCAGGTGACGCAATTGCCGGTCCGATACGTGATCAACACGCATTTCCACCCCGATCATGTGCTGGGCAATGCCGCCTTCGCGGGGGAACACGCGGAATTCATCGGCCACAAGAACCTGCCGATGGGCCTGATGGCGCGGCGCGACAGCTATGTCGCGATGTATGAAGCGGTGTTCGGCCCAGGGTCGATCTCAGGCGCGGCAAAGGATGCGATCGTGGTGCCGTCTCATCTCGTGGCCGATACGGAGACCATCGATCTCGGGGGGCGGCGGCTGGAGATCCGGGCGTTTCCCACCGCGCATACCGACAGCGATCTCGTGGTGATTGACCA
>JAYSFH010000188.1:0-7282 GCA_041913405.1 Dongia sp.
AGCTTGACCGCGGTGGACGCGGGTTTGTCCGGCGTCGCGGCGGCCGGGAGAACGGCGCCGGCGGTCTTCACGCGGCGGCTGACGGCGTCGGGGCCGTTGTCGAACTCCCGCTGGCCGGCGTCGTCGGCGAAGGCGAAGTCGAGCGCCAGCTTGGCGCCGTCGTTGAAGGCCTGCCAGGTGACCGGGCCGTGGAAGTCGAGGGTGAGGCGCTTGTTGTCCGGCGAGAGCGACG
This sequence comes from Dongia sp., assembly GCA_041913405.1. Taxonomy (GTDB): domain Bacteria; phylum Pseudomonadota; class Alphaproteobacteria; order Dongiales; family Dongiaceae; genus Dongia. The sequence continues at coordinate 233 of JAYSFH010000188.1, forward strand.
CCTTGGTGATGTAGTCCTTGAGCGTGGAGGCCGCCTCGGCAAGGTCGATCTTGGCGGCGCGGTCGAAGCGGAGCTCCAGGCGATCGCCGTCGCCGGAGATGTCGGTCGCCACCGCGCCGGGGAAATCGATCACCAGCCGGCCGAAATCTTCGTGCAGGCCGCCGCGCGCCGGAACCGCCTGCGCCACGGCGCCGGCCGAGACGACGACCAGGCAGAGGACGGCCGCGAGGGCTGCGCGCCAGGCGGCGGGCAGCGTTCGGGCAATCCTGCGGACGAGCGGTTCAGTCATCGACCCGGAATCTCTTGAGATCAGCACGAATCGGAGGAGCACAGAGCGTGCCAACATCATACCGGGCTTCGACGGCTAAGTCTTTGGCGGGATTGCCGAGAAGGCGCCGGCCGTGGCTCTGGAGTCGTCCTTACGGCCTGGCGCCGACGGGAGCCTTGTCGAAGACGATGAGGTCGATGCCGGCGGCCTCTCCCGGCGCGGTCAGGCGCATGCGGGCGGCGATCGGGCCCGCGGCCCCCGCCTGCTCGAGGCGCTCGGCAAGGCGGACGGCATAAGCGAGACCGGACGTGAACTCGGCCGGACGGTCGGGCCGGGCCTCAACCGCGATCGTGTTGGGCACGGTGCCGAGCGCGCCGCCGATGGCATAGACCAGATCCTGCCCGGCGGCCTGGCCGGCGCTGCCGACCGAGAGCAGATCCTTGGGCGGAAGACGCAGGATGACGCGGTCGCCTTCGCTCCTGACCCCGATATTGGCCAGAGCGGGATCGTGCTCCAGCTTGGCCTTGATCACCGAGGCGAGGTAATCGACGTTGCGGCCCTCGTCGCGCGGCGCCACTTCCATCGCCCGGTCGGCGCTGCCCGGGACGTCCTCGACCACCTGGCGGCCGGGCATGCCTTCCATCAGCTGGTCGAACTTCGCGCGATCGACTGCGACCAGCGAATAGAGCAGGACGAAGCAGGCGAGCAGGCAGCTCACGAAATCGGCGAAGCTCATCAGCCAGGGTGGCTGCGGCGTCTCGGTCGGCGCCGGTATGGAGGACAGCAGGTCGGGCTTCTGGCCGCTCTGGATCATCACGGCTCACCCGGGAGGCGCGCGTTGGGCCGCAGGCGGATGGCGAGCGAGATCTGCTGGCCGTCGCCCGGCACCAGGCTGACCGATGCGGCGTCGTTGGCGAAGCCGGCCTCGCGCAAGGCGGCGCCGACCGCGCTGGCGCCGGCGATCGCGGCGTCGTCCATCCGCGGCGCGCTCAAGGCGACCTCGACCTCGTAGGCGAAATCGGCGGGACCGGTCTTCAAGGCGCGGATCGCCTGGGCAAGAATGCCGTCGAAGCCGGAGGCGAGCTTGGCGCCGTCGCCTTCGAAGACCAGGCGGCGCGGCAGGGTGAGCACGTAGTCGTCGGCGGTCTCGGGCTTGACGCCGGAGACCAGCGGCACCTCGGCGTTCAGCGAGGCGCGGAGGTCGCCGAGCAGCTTGCGGGTCTCCGCCTCCTCGCCGACCGGCGTCGAGGGCGCCAACCCGGTGTCGGAGAAGGCGCGGGAGAGACCCGACATCACCGACGCCTCGCGCTTTTCGTTGCGCATCGAGATGCTGGTGAGGACCACGAAGAAGCACATGACCAGGATCAGCAGGCCGACCAGGGTCGGCAGGCTGGGATTGCGCGCGACGCCATGCTTCATGCCGGCGGCGGCGTCGAGCCATTGCGGCATCGCCGCCTTCAGCTCGGCGACGCGCGCCTCATGCGTCGAGGGATCGCTTTCCTGGGAAGCGGCGGCTCCGTTCGGGAATTCGGCGGCGCCGGTGGTCAAGGCCGGCTCAGTCGAAGCTGGCCAGCAGCGCGTCGATGTCGTCCTGCTTGCCGGCATTGGCCGCGAGCTGCGGGCCGTTCAGCAGGGCGGCGTCGCTCATCTTATCTTCGGTCTTTTCCGGAGTCGGATGCGCGGCCTTGTACTTGGAGATCTCGTCGCCGAAGGCGGCGACCAGGGCATCGACCTTGGATTCGATGTGCTTCAGCGCCTTCACCACCTTGGTGATGCGCTGGCCGGTGATGTCCTGGAAGTTGCAGGATTCATAGACCAGGGTGACTGCCTCGGTGACCTTCTCGGCCATCGCCGGATCCATCTCCGCGGTCAGGCCTTCGAGCGTTTCCATCGCCTGGAGGATGCCGTTGGTCGCCTCCTCGGTCGAGCCGACGATGGCGTCGAGCTCGTCGGTGGCGCTCGGGATGTGGTCGCTCATGATCTCGTCGGGGCGGAGCGCCGCGATCTCGCTCTTCGCCGTCACGATGTAGCGCGCGAGGGATTCGACCTCGGCATAGAGCTTCAGGTTCATCTCCGAGAGGTCGCCTTCCATGCTGGAAAGCATCTCGCTGACGACTTCCTGGATTTCGTCCTTGGTATAGCTCGGCATGCGCGTCTTCAGCGCGCTGAGCTTGGCAACCAGTTCGGCGGGAACCGCACCAGACATCTTCATTTCTCCTCGGGCCCTGTGGTCCGTAGGTTCAGGCTCAGAAGTTGCCGATCACCGAGGCAAGCTTGGTCTTCAGGGTGGCGGCGTTGAACGGCTTCACGATGTAGTTGTTGACGCCGGCTTCCTTCGCCGCGATCACGTTCTCGGTCTTGGATTCCGCGGTGATCATGATGAAGGGCAGCGCCTTCAGCTTGGCGTCGGCACGGACTTCGCGGAGCAGCTGGATGCCGGTCATCGGCTCCATGTTCCAGTCCGAGATCACCAGGCCGTATTCCTTGTCGCGCAGCTTCTGCAGCGCCATCGAGCCGTCGGTCGCTTCGTCCACATTGTTGAAGCCGAGCTGCTTCAGCAAGTTGCGGATGATCCTCAGCATCGTCTTGTAGTCATCGACGATGAGGATATTCATTTGCATATCGACCGACATTTCGACTTCCTCTCGGCTTTCTTCTCAAGCCCGCTGCTTCGATGAGACTGAATAGCCCTGTAATCGTTAAGCCCCGGTTAAATCCGGCAAGTTTTCCAAGTTCTTAGCGTTTTAACCGGGTATTCCTAAGGCTTAGTCCTAAGCTCCCCATCCTATCAGGGCGCGACCGGCAGCTGCTGGCGCTGGGCCAGCTCGAAGGTGACCTCCTTGGCCTTGGTCGGGCTCATCAGGGCCAGGACCGGCGCCACCTTGCGTTCCTTCATCCGGGAGATGACCTCGAGCAGGATGTCCATGTCGAGTTCCTCGAAGACGCCGGCAGCGGCCTTGGGCTTCATGTTCTCGTAGATCTTGACCAGGCTCTGGAGCTGCGCCTCCTCGGCGTCGCTGCGCTTCTTCAGGAGATCCTGGAGCGTGGACTGCATGGCTTTGAGCTCGGCCATCTTCTGGTCCATCTTCTGCTCGGCGGCGGCCACCAGGGCCTCGCGCTCATCGAGCTGGCGCGCCTTGGCATCGAGCTCGGCGCGGCGTTTCGAGAGCTGCTGCAGGACGTCCACTTCCTCGTCGGTGTAGTTGAAAGGATCGACCGCCGCGGCGGAGTCCGGCTTCGGCGCAGCTTCCGCCGGCGGGGCTTCGCCGTTGGCCGGGGCCTCGGTCGCCGCCGGAGCGGCGGGCTGCTGGGCGGCCGGCTGCTGCGTGGTGGCGGCCGGGGCCGGCGCGGCCGGCGTCGCCGGCTGCTGCGCGGTCTGGGTGTTGGGGGCGAGCTGGGTCGGCGGCTGCACCGTCGGGGCGGCCGTGGTCGCCGGAGCCGCCGGCGTCGCCGGTGTTTGGGGTTGGGTCTGGGCTTCGGTCTGGCTGCCGACGGTGACCGAGAGCTCCTGCCAGATGCCGCCGATCTTCACGCTGATCATCAGCGCCATCGCGCCCATCAGGGCGGGGAGCAATCGAATGCGGAACTTTGCCACGCTCACTTCTCCTTCAGCGCATGCCCGAGAGCGAGGACAGGAACGCCTTCGCTTCCGGGGAGACTTCGGCTTCCGCGACGCGTGCCGGCTGACTTTGGTCAGAAGCACCGCGATCCACGGGCCGATGCTCCATCGCGCCCAACAAAGCTTCACTCCGCCGCGCAGCCGCGACGGCCTCCTCCAGCCGGGTCGATGAGGCGTCGGCCCGGCCGATCAACAGGCGCAGGTCATCCGAGACCCGCTGCACCTCGGCGATCACCTGGCGCCCGCGCTCGGCACCGCCGTCGAGCTGCTTGCCGAGACCCTCGGCATTGGCGCGAAACGCCGCCAATCCATCGGTCGCCGCCTTGGTCTGCGCCGCCAGATCCGCCGTCAGCTTCTCGAACGCGGCGCGGCCTTCGCGCAGTTCGGCCATGCGCCTGTTCAGCCGATAGACGGAAACAAGCGCTGCGCCCAGCAGAACGATCAGCAGACCGTCGGCCAGCAAACCGATACTCATCCCGCCTCAACTCACTTCATAAGCCGGTCGGAAATCTTGACCGCAATCTTGCCCGAGCGCCGGCCCATCTGGCCCTTGAACAGCTGGACGTCGCCGCACCTGAGCTCGACCTCGGATTCCGGTGTGCATTCCAGCGCCAGGCGCGAGCCCGGCTTCCAGTTCAGGACCTCGCCCAACGGCAGGGTCAGCTCATCCAGCACCGCGTTGATCTCGACGTCGGTCTGCCAGAGCTCGCTCGAAAGGTGGGTTTCCCAGATCGAGTCACGGCCGAACTTTTCGCCCATGAACATCTGCAGCAGCAGCTCGCGCACCGGCTCGAGGGTCGCGTAGGGGATCAAGAGCTCGATCCGGCCGCCGCGGTCTTCCATATCGACGCGCAGGCGCGCCAGCACCGCCGCGTTGGCGGCGCGGGCGATGGCGGCGAAGCGCGGGTTGGTTTCCAGGCGCTCGAAGCGGAAGGTGACCGGCGACAAGGGATCGAAGGTCGCGGTGAGGTCGTTCAAGACGACGCCGACCAGGCGCTCGACCAGGTTGCGCTCGATCGTGGTGTAGGGCCGGCCCTCGATGCGCATCGCCGCGGTGCCGCGGCGTCCGCCCAGCAGCACGTCGACGATCGAATAGGTGAGCGTCGAATCCACCATGATGAGACCGTAGTTGTCCCATTCCTCGGCCTTGAAGACGCCGAGCATGGCGGGCAGCGGGATCGAGTTCAGATAATCGCCGAAGCGGATCGCGGTGATGTTGTCGAGGCTGACCTCGACGTTGTCCGAGGTGAAGTTCCGGAGGCTGGTCGAGAGCATGCGGACCAGACGGTCGAACACGATCTCGAGCATCGGCAGGCGCTCGTAGGAGACCAGCGCGCTCGAAAGGATCGCCTGGATGCCGGAGGGCTTGTCACCGCCCCCGCCCCCGCCGCCGCTGATCCCGAGCAGGCTGTCGATCTCGCTCTGGTCGAGCACGCGGTTGGAGACCGGGCCGCCACCGCCCTCGCCTTCGCCCTCGCCGCCTTCGTCGGCCATGTTCTCCCAGGCTGCCGCAGCGGCCTTTTCTTCTTCGGAGAGCTCTTCGTCGCCGGTAGTTTCGTCGTCGCCAATCATGCCCTTGCTCCGCCTGGCTTGATTACTGTGCCAGCATTGATTTGATCAGCACGTCTTCGACCTCGATCGGCTTGGCCGCGGCCTTGGCGCGCAGCAGCAGCTCGTCGCGCATGCGCTGCACGCCGTCGGCGCCCTGCAGGTCCTCGATCCGGAGGCTCCGGAGATAGACCTGAAACTGGTCGATCACCTTGGGCATCACGCCCTCGAGGTGCTTGGCGTCTTCCTCGTTCTTCACCGCCAGCCAGAGGTCGAGGTTGAGATACGGCATGCGCTTGCCGGTCCCGACCAGGTTGACCTGCAGCGGATGCTCCAGGGAGACATAGACCTGGGGTTCGTCGGCCGCATGCTCCTCCGCTGCCGCAGCGGGCTCTTCCGCCGCCGGATCTTTCTTCAGCAGCAGAAAGTACGCGGCCGCACCGCCGCCGCCCAGCAGCAGGACGGGCAGGAGGATGAACAAGACCAGCTTCTTGCCGCTGAACTTCTTCTTCTTCGGTGCTTCGGTTGTTGCCGGTGCTTCTTCGGCTGCCGCCATGACCATGACCCTAAAATGACCTCATCCCAGCGGACCGCCTGCGGCCCCACGGCTGAGGGCGAATGTATGAAGGTGATGGTTAACATCTCGTGAAAACCGGACCGCGATCCCAGGCCTGAATGACACAGGGAAATCCCGGACTCGACTCATCCGGGGCGCATTCCGGCGGAGCGGCGTGCGGGCCGCGGCACGGCAAGAACTGCCGGGACGGCCGACCGGATCGACCGGGCCTGCCGCCCCGCCCGCCCCGCCCACCATCGAGCAAGTTATTGTAATAGCGGGAAATTATTCTGGCACGCGTCCTGCATTCAACTCTCCGACCCGCCGAAGTGCCGATTGGACATTGACCCAGAAGGGGCGCCGTCATGGAAACACCAAGTTACGTCGCGCTGTCGCGACAGACCGCCCTCGTGCGGCAGATGGACGTGGTCGCCAACAATCTCGCCAACGTTGCGACGCCCGGCTTCAAGGCCGAGTCCGAGATTTTCACCACCGTTCCGATTCGCTCCCAGGTCCGCGGCGCGCCGCAAAAGCTGGCCTATGTGCAGGATTTCGCGACCGCGCGGGATTACAGCACCGGGCCGATGCAGCCGACCGGCAACGATCTCGACGTCGCGATCCAGGGCAACGGCTTCTTCGTGGTGCAGACCCCGAACGGCCCCCGCTACACCCGGTTCGGTCATTTCCAGCTCAACGCCGCGGGCCAAGTCGTCACCAAGCAGGGTTATCCGGTCCTGGCCGGTGGCGCGCCGCTGCAGATCGATCCCGACGACGGGCCGGTGCAAATCTCCGGCGACGGCAGCGTTTCCGCCGACCGCACCCAGCAGGGCAACGCCCAGGCGGTCTACGGCAAGCTCGACGTCGTCGATTTCGCCAACCGCGACGGGCTGAAGGCGGAAGAAGGCGTGCTGTTCACCAGCGACGCGCCGCCGATCCAGGTGGCGAACCCGGGCGTGGTCCAGCGGATGCTGGAGCAGTCCAACGTGCAGTCGGTCAAGGAGCTCACCACCATGATCTGGGTGCAGCGCTCCTACGAGGCCGTGCAGCGGTTCATCGACG
>JAYSFH010000189.1:0-7249 GCA_041913405.1 Dongia sp.
CGTAGCGGCCTTCCATCCAGGATCCGCCGCGCGGGTCGAACACCGCCTTGAGCTCCTCGGCGACGAAGGAGACGTCGCCACCGCGGCGGAACACGGCGCTGATCATGCGCGTGAGGCCAACGGTCCAGGCGTAATGCTCCATGTTCTTCGAGTTGATGAAGACCTCGAAGGGACGGCGGCGGCCGTCCTGGATGATGTCGTTGATGGTGACGTAGATCGCGTGGTCGCTCTCCGGCCAGCGGATCTTGTAGGTCGAACCCGGCAAGGCCTCCGGCCGGTCCAGCGGCTGGGTCATGTAAACGACGCCGCCCGCCTCGAACACGTCTTCCGGCTTGTGCTCGACGCGTTTGGGGAGCGGCAGCTCGGCCTGGGCCGGCACCAGCTCTGTCTTCGGCTTGGTCTCCAGCACCGCGCCGGTGATCTCGTTCGGGCGGTAGGTGGTGCAGCCCTTGCAGCCGCTCTCGTAAGCGAGGGTGTAGATGTCCTTGAAATCCTCGAACGGCAGCTCGACCGGGACGTTAATGGTCTTCGAGATCGCACTATCGACGAACTTCTGCACCGCCGCCTGCATGATCACATGGTCGGCGGGGGTGAGCGACTGCGCATCGACGAACGCTTCCGGCAAGGGTGTGGCCTCGCCCTTCAGGCGCCGGAACAGGCGATAGGCGTGGTCGCTGACCTCCTCGGCCTGGCGCGTGCCGTCGGGCAGCAGGATGTTGCGCGTGTAGGAGAAGCTGAACACCGGCTCCAGACCGGAGGAGACGTTGTCGGCGAAGATCGAGATCGTGCCGGTCGGCGCGATCGAGGTCAGCAGGCCGTTGCGCATGCCGTGCCGGGCGATCTCCGCGCGCACATCTTCGTCGAGGCCTTGCACATTCTCGCCGGCCAGGAACTTCTCCCGGTCGAAGAGCGGGAAGGGGCCCTTCTCGGCGGCAAGCTCGGTGGAAGCCAGGTAGGCCGCGCGCTCGATCGCCTTCATCCATTGGCCGGTCAGCTGCACCGCCGCCTTGCTGCCGTAGCGGGCGTTGCACATGATCAGCGCATCGGCGAGGCCGGTGACGCCGAGGCCGATGCGGCGCTTCGCCTTGGCCTCGGCGAGCTGCTGCGGCAGCGGGAAGTTTGAAACGTCGATCGCATCGTCCAGCATGCGGATCGCCGTCCGCACCAGGTCATCGAGCGCCGCGACATCGAGCGCCGCATCATCCTCGAACGGCCGCGCCACCAGGGCGGCCAGATTGACCGAGCCGAGCAGGCAGGCGCCGTAGGGCGGCAGCGGCTGTTCCCCGCAGGGGTTCGTGGCCTGGATGGATTCGCAGTAATAGAGGTTGTTCCGCTTGTTGATGCGGTCGATGAAGATGACACCGGGCTCGGCCGAGGCGTAGGTCGAGCGCATGATCTTGTCCCAGAGGTCGCGGGCCTGCACGACCTTGTAGGTGACGCCCTTGAACTTCAGCTCCCAGGGGCGGTCTTCCTTGATCGCCTGCATGAAGTCGTCGGTCGCCAGCACCGAGAGATTGAACATGCGCAAGCGGCCGGGCTGGTGCTTGGCCTCGATGAAGGCCTCAATGTCCGGATGGTCGCAGCGCAAGGTCGCCATCATGGCTCCGCGCCTATGGCCGGCCGACATGATGGTCCGGCACATCGCGTCCCAGACGTCCATGAAGGAGAGCGGGCCGGAGGCGTCGGCGCCGACGCCCTTCACCGGGGCGCCCTTGGGCCGCAGCGTGGAGAAGTCGTAGCCGATGCCGCCGCCCTGCTGCATGGTGAGGGCGGCCTCGCGCAGGTGCTCGAATATCCCGCTCATGTCGTCCGGGACCGTGCCCATGACGAAGCAATTGAACAGGGTGACGCTGCGCTTGGCCCCGGCGCCGGCGATGATCCGGCCGGCGGGGAGGAACTTGAAATCCGCCATCGCGGCGGTGAAGCGGTCGGCCAGCTCGGCGCGCCGCGACTCGGGCTCGGCCTCCGCCAGCGCTTCCGCCACGCGCCGCCAGGTGTCCTCGATCGTCTTATCGCCCGGGGCGCCGTCGGGCCCTTTCAGGCGGTATTTCATGTCCCAGATCTGCTGGGAGATGGCGGCCACTTGCGGCATGGGATGCTCGAATTCCGGTGTTCAAAAGGGGGCGGATTTTAGCGCAGAGCCGGCCTCAACGCTAAGGCTAAAGTTCTCAAACTGTTCCCGCTGTTTCGCGCTAAACCATCCACAGAGTTTAGCGACATAGCCTATTGAATCTAAGCTATCTTTTCATGAAAGCAACTCCTGTCCACAGGCTGTGGGCGGAGTTGTCCCAGGGGCTATCGCCGGTCGCCCTGGAGGAGTGCCGTGGCGGCAGGCTCGATCCGGTTCTCGAGTTCCTTCATGAACAGCTTGCGGTCGAGGCCGGGTGGGATCGGCGGCAGGATCTGGACCACGATCGTGCCGGGCCGTTTGACGAAGGCGCGGCGGCCCCAGTAGAGGCCGGAGTTCAAGGCCACCGGCACGACCGGTACCTTCTGCTGGGTGTAGAGCGCGGCGACGCCGGGCTGGTAGGGCTTGGACTGGCCGGGGGCAACCCGGGTCCCTTCCGGGAAGATCAGGATCGAGCGGCCCCCTTCGAGGGTCTCGGTCGCCTGGCGGGCCATGCTGCGGAGGGCACTGGCGCCGGCCTTGCGATCGACCGCGATCATCCCGGACTTCTTCATGAACCAGCCGAACAGCGGGATCGAGAGCAGCTCCTTCTTCAGAACGAAGGCCGGGAAGCCGAGGTAACGGGAGAGGAACAGGGTCTCCCAGGCCGACTGGTGCTTCGAGGCGTAGATCGCCGCGGTCTGGGGCAGTTGCTCGGCCCCGGTGACGCGGTAGTCGATGCCGACGACATGCTTCAGCAGCCAGAGCGTGCCGTCGATCCAGATCCCGCCCGCCGCCTGCACCGCGCGCCGCGAGGCGAACAGCAACGGCAGGCAGACGACATGCATCGCCGCGCTCCAGATCCCGTAGAGCAGGTTGAACAGGATGGAGCGCAGGACGATGCCCACGCCGGCCGGGGCGTCGTCGTTCATCCCTTGCTGGGCCACGCGACCGTCCATCCCGAAGTCCCGCGTTGCACCATCTCCGGCAGGGAGCGGCCCAGGGCGACCAGGTATTTGTGATACTCGTTGATCAGCAGCAGCAGGGTACGCGGCTTCACGAACCAGTGCGGGTCGCGCACCTCGGAGGGGAAGACCGGGTTCGGCACCACGGCGATATCCGGCACCTTGCGCCGGAACTCGAGCAGGCTGCGGAGCATGTGATAGTTCGCGGTCACCAGGCGCACCGACTTCGCCCCGTTGCTGCGCAGCCATTCGGCGCTCTCATCCGCGTTGCCGACCGTGTTGCCGGCCTCGTAGCCGAGAGTGACGCAGCAGGCGAGCTCCTCGGCGCTGGGCACTGAATCCCGATGGTCGCCCAGCCGGTCGATAAGCTGCGGCAGGGTGACGCCGGGGGCGACGCCGGAAATGAGCAGGCGCCTGGAGAGGCCGCGGTCGATGAGGCGAAAGCCTTCGGCCAGGCGGTCGCCGCCGCCGGTCAGCACGATGATCGCGTCGGTCTTGCTCTCGCCGTCGACCTTCGAGGCCTGGCCCGGAATGACCGCGATGAAGGCGAGCAGGCCGATCAGCCACAGCGTCAGCACGCCCAGCAGCAGGTGCATGAGGCGCGACCCCCAACCACGGCGGCGCTGGTTGGGCGCGTCGCGGAAATTGATGCGGGAGGAGGAGCGGGCCATCGCCATGAGAGGTCCTACCCTAAGGCATCCGCGCCAGTGACCGCATCACGGTGCGGCGCGCGGTGAACATGGCGAGCAGCGCCACCACCAGCGGCAGGGCGCCGAGCACGACCCATTGCCAGGGCAGCAGACGGAAATCGAAGGCGAGGCCCGGATTGGCCGCATCGAGGCTGTAGGCGACCACGCGGCCGATGCCGAGCAGGGTCGCGGCGCCGAAGCCCAGGCCGACGATGCCGCCCAGGATTCCGAGCTTCAGCGCTTGGGCCTGGAACTGTCGCGCGATGTACTGGTCGGGCGCGCCGATGAGATGCACCACCTCGATCACGCCGCGATGGGTCGCAAGGCCGGTGCGGGTCACGAAGATCACGGTCAGCGCGGCGGCGGCGAGGGCGAGGGCGCTCAGCGCGGCGGCCAAGGCCTGCAGTGAGCGCAGGAAGCCGAGCGCGTCGGCGACCCAGTCGCCATGGTCATCGACCTGCGCCGCCGGCACGATCTGCTGCAGCTTCTCGCGCAAGCCGGCGAGGTCGATCGTGGCATCGGTGCGCCTGGTCACCGCGATCATGGTCGGCAAGGGCACGTCGAGCTGGCCGGCATCCGGGCCGAGCCAGGGCTCGAGCAGGGCGGCGATCTGGCTGTCTTCCAGGACGGTGGCGCCGGTGACGCCGGGCGTGCCGGTGACGAGCTCCATCGCCTGATCGAGCTGCTCGGCGCGTTTCTCGGTCTCGAGCTCGGCCGGGAAGGGGAGCTCGACGGTCAGATTCCCGGCGAGACCCTGGCGCCAGCGCTCGGCGACGCGGTCCACGGTCAGTGCCGCGGCGACCGCGATCACGCAGAGATAGGTCATGAAGCCGATGATCCAGGGCAGGAAGCGCGCCGAGGCGTCACGATTGAGCGGCAGGTCGCTGCGGCCGAACATCAGGCGGCACCCGGGCGTCGCGCTGGACTCGTTCCCGCGGCGCCGGGGATGGCGCCAGGAGAGGACCCGGCGGCGGCGCTGGACGGGAAGGCGGTCATCGGCCGCGGATCGAAGACGCGGATCGAGCCCTCCTCGATGCGGAGCTGGCGGTGGCTGAAGCGGCTGACCAGGGTATCGTTATGGGTGGCGATCACGACCGTCGTACCGAGGCGGTTCAATTCCTCGAAGAGATACATGAGCCTGAGGCCGATCACATCATCGACGTTGCCGGTGGGCTCGTCGGCGAGCAGCAGGCTGGGGCGCGCGATCACCGCGCGGGCGATCGAGACCCGCTGCTGCTGACCGCCGGAGAGCGTGGCAGGCAGGGCGTCGAGATGATCCTTCAACCCGACCCAGGAGAGGAGTTCGGTCACATGCTTCTTGATCTCGGCCTCGCGCACGCCGGCGATGCGCAAGGGCAGCGCCACGTTGTCGAAGGTGGAGAGGTGCTCGATCAGCCGGAAGTCCTGGAACACCACGCCGATCCGCCGCCGCAGGGCCGGCATCTCGGCGCGGTTGAGGGTTGCCATGTCACGGCCGAACAGCGAGACCGTGCCGCGGGTCGGCCGCAGGCCCAGATACATCACTTTCAGCATGGAGGATTTGCCGGCGCCGCTGCGGCCCACCAGGAAATGGAAGGAGCCGGGCGCCAGCGTGAAAGTGACGTCGCGTAGAATCGGCGGGCCGGCGCTGTACTGCACCGCGACCCCATCGAACAGAATCACGGTCGTCCGTCCCGTGCGGGCCTGTGGAAAAAGAGTTTCTCAAAATGACACAGGCCGTTTCGGCTCGTCCAGTCTTGCCTGCCGGAGCGCCGAGTCACGCGGCTTTGAGGGCGGTCCTCGCCTTGCAGGAGCCAGATCGAGGTCCTATAACGGCCTGTCATCGTAAAATCATGAGAGTCGAGTCGTGATCGTCAGTTGTCCCGCCTGCGCGACCCGCTTCTCGTTGGATGCCTCGCTGCTGGGACCGAACGGGCGCAACGTGCGCTGCGCGAAGTGCGGGCATCGCTGGCGCCAGGAAGCGCCGGCGCCGATCGAGCCCCTGCCGCCGGTCGAGCTCGACACGCCGGCCGATGCGCCGCCGGCCGGAATGGCGCCGGGGCTCGCGGCCCTCTTGAGCGGACGCGAGCAGCAGCAAAAGCCGGCCTCGACGGTCGTGGTCCCGCCGAAGCTCAAGCCGGCACAGCCCAAGCGCAAGGTCGGGGTCTGGCCCTGGATCCTGCTGCTCGGCATCCTCTGCGGGCTTGGCGTCGCGGCCTATATCTACCAGGGGCCGATCGCGCGCATGTTCCCGGCCGCGCAGTCGCTCTTCGACCTGTTCGGCGCCGGCGAAAGCGATGCCGCGCGGGTGCTGCAGATCGGCAACTTGAAATCGGAGCAGCGCTCGGGATTCCTCTCGGTGCGCGGCGACGTCTTCAATCCCTCGGACTACCCGCTCAAGGTTCCGCCGCTCATGCTGACCGCGCAGGACGAGCAGGGCGCCATGATCGGCGCCGCCTTCATGTTCCGCACACAGGAATCAAACATCGCACCAGGTGAGACGATCACCTTTCGCATTCCTTTCGAGAACCCGCCGAAGGGGATGAAGGGATTCAGCGTGACGTTTGGCCGCGTGAACGCCGCGAAGTAACGCGCCGGCCGCCGCGGGAACGCGGCTTCAACATGATTGCAGGGCTGTTTCCGAGCCCCTTGGAACCACACGAGGCGGTGCGCGTTTACGGACGCGCTCACCAAATTTTAACGGCTGAAGACTACCATTCATGGGCGTATCGGAGTCGACGCGAGTCGCGCCAAACAAAGGCTAAATCAAACGGTTATCGGTTTGTTTACCTTAACGACTCGGGCGTGAAGGCGGCGGCGCTCCAGAATGACAACGAGAGTGAAGACACAGTGATGAAATTCGGTGGTGGTCAGACCCTGACCGGTGGACGGTCCGCGATGGCTTCTATCCTGGTGGCCGAAGACGATCAGGCAGTGCGCGATTTCGTGTCGCGGGCCCTGGCTTACTATGGCCACAGCGTAACCTCGGTGCCGGATGGCAGCGCCGCGCTCGCGGCTCTCGCCGAGCGCCGCTTCGATCTCATGCTGACCGATATCGTGATGCCGGGTCTCGACGGCGTCGCGCTCGCCGCCCAGGCCACCAAGCAGGACCCAGCCATGCCGGTTCTGATGATGACCGGCTTCGCCAGCGAAGGTCAGCGCGCGCAGACAGCCGCCGGCCCGGTCGAGCGCGTCATCTCGAAGCCGTTCTCTCTGAAGGAAATCTGCGCCGCCGTCGAAGAGGCCCTCGCCGCCCGCCGCGCCCGCGTGCACTGACGCTTATCGGTTCGCTCGAAAGGGAGCGCCGCGGACTGGATCAGTCTGCGGCGTTTTTCTTTGCGCATGAAGCGCCGGGAAAGCTCAGTGGCGTGACCTAGAACTGCTTCAGCAGCCGGTCCAGGTAGTCGCGCTCGTCGCGCGGGCGTTGCGGGTCGTTGCGGCGCAGGCGCAGCTCCTCGAAGATCTGGCGGGCGCGCTCCATCTCGGACTGGTCGGGGACCTTCACGCCG
>JAYSFH010000190.1:0-5096 GCA_041913405.1 Dongia sp.
CCCGCCTCGCGCGCGACCGCGGCCAGGGCGGCGAAATCGACATGCGCCGTCAGGTCGGCGCAGCCGGGATCGATCAGCGGGTCATGATAGCGATGCTGCTTCAAGGCCTGGAGCGAATCACCGAGCCCGCTCTGCATCGGGCCATAATCGATGATCAGCGCCGCTCCCGGCGCGCGCGCGAAGCGGCGGCCCAGCGCGGCGGCGAGGCGCAAACCCGCGGGCGAGAACTCGGCGATCTCGCCCAGCGTCGCCTTGCCGTGTTCCGGGCGCAGCAGGATGCGCTCGGTTCCGGGCCGCGCTTCGCCGAACACGAAGACGTCGTCCTTCAGTGTGACGACGCGCTCCTGCCAGCCGGCCTTGGTCATCACGAATTGATGGATCGGCAGCGCGTCCCAGAACTCGTTGGCGACCAGGATCATCGGGCCGGGCGGCAGCGTGTCGAAGCTCTTGTGCCATTGCGGCTTGTAGCCCTGCAGCGCCGCCTTCTGCGCGGCGATCAGCACGGCGTTGATCTCGACCAGGTGCAGCTCGGCGGCGGCGAGGAAGTCCGGCGACACCCGCGCGGCGCGCAGCGCATCGGCCATCAGGGTGCCGCGGCCCGGGCCGAGCTCGGCCAGGATGAAAGGCTGGGGCTTGCCCATGCGCGACCAGAGATCGACGCACCAGAGGCCGATCATCTCGCCGAACATCTGCGAGACTTCCGGCGCGGTGGTGAAATCGCCACGGCTGCCCAGCGGATCGCGTTCGGCGTAATAGGCGCCGAGGGCCAACTCCATGAACTCGGCGACCGTGACATGGCCCTGCGCGGCGATGCGCCGGCGCAGCTCGTGCGCGATGACGTTTCCGGTGACGGGCTGCGTCACCGGCCAGGAGTCGGTTGGGGCGGGCTGGTGGCGGGGCGCGGCGCAATCGGCTTCGCACGCCAGACCAGGTAGACGCCGTACAGGAACATCGGCAGGCTCAGCCATTGGCCCCAGGTGATCGCGGTGGAGAGGGCCACTTCCGGCTCGCGGAACTGCTCGCCGACGATCCGCGCAATCGAGTAGCCGATCAGGAAGGCGCCGGAGAGGGTGCCGATCTTGCAACGGACGCTCTCGCGCCGCGCCAGCAGGAACATCACGATAAATAGGATGATGCCTTCCATGCCCGCTTCATAGAGCTGGCTCGGGTGCCGGGGCTGATCGCCGGCGCCGGGGAAGATGATGCCCCAGGGCACGTCGGTGGTGCGGCCCCAGAGCTCGCCGTTGATGAAGTTGGCGATGCGGCCGAGGAAGAGCCCGATCGGCGTTGCCGCGGCGATCGGGTCGGCGACCGCGAAGAACGGGATCTTCTTGGCGCGGGCATAGAGGAACAGGGCTAGGATCACGCCGATCAACCCGCCGTGGAAGGCCATCCCGCCTTTCCAGATCTTGAAGATCTCGATCGGGTTCGCGAGGTAGTAGTCCGGCTGCCAGAGGAACACCTGGCCGAGCCGCCCGCCGAGGATGATGCCGATGGTGCAGTACGTGACCAGATCGTCGCAGTTGTCGCGGGAGAGCATGCGCGGCGGCTTCGACACCAGCCAGAGCACGTAGCGCCAGGCCAGCACGATGCCGGTTATATAGGCGAGGGCGTACCAGCGGATTTCCAGCGGGCCGATCGCAATGGCGACCGGATCGAAATTCGGAAAGTTCATCTGCGCTTCGATCTCAACTTGGTGACCGCGGCGGCCGGGTTGGCTAATCTCTTGGTCCGCGTTATATCGGGCGGAAGGAACCGGAGCAAGTTTGGCTCGCTTTCGTTCTCTTGGGAGAGACTGACAATGCAGACCGACAATCGATTGCTGGACGACATGGCGAAGGCGGCGAGCGGCGCGCTGGGTTCGCTGGCGGGCCTGCGTCATGAAATCGAAATGCGGGTGCAGCAGCAGCTGGAACGGCTGCTCGGCCGGATGAACCTGGTCAGCCGCGAAGAGTTCGACACCATGAAGTCGGTGGCCCAGGCCGCCCGCGAGCAGCAGATCAAGCTGGAACGCCGCCTGGCGGAAATCGAAAGCCGGCTCGGTATCGCCGCGGCGCCCGTCGCTCCGGCGGAATCCGCCCCCGGCGTCACAGCGTCGCAGGACGACCTCGCCAAGCCGGACTGAGATTCCACCCGTCGGCAGATCGCCGGGTCAAGCCCGGCGATGACGGATCCATAAAGACAGCGACGCCGTAGAGACGACGTCATGCCCGGGCTCGACCCGGGCATCTCCCGCCGGCTTGCCTTTCTGCTTCATAATTGGTACATATGTACCAAGATAACGGAGAGCGCGGATGGATATCGAGCGGATTCAGACCGGGGTCAGGGTGGAGAAGCGGCTGCTGAAAGTGCTGAAGGCGCTGGCGGAGCTGAAGGATCTGTCGCTGGGCGATCTCCTCGAAGGCATCTGCCTGCACGCGCTCGAGGGCAAGGCGCCGTTCGAGAAGGAGACCTTGAAGCAGATCAAGGAGTTGAAGCGGATCTACGGCCTCAGCCTCGGCGCGGCCGACAGCCACCAGCTGAAGGAGGCCGGCGATGCCCGATAGAATATCACCCGATAGAATATCACCCGATAGATTTTCACCCGATAGATTTTCAGGGGACGATGATTTCCTGGCGGCGCTCGAAGCCGGGACGCTGTCGTTGAGCGCCTTCGATCATCGGGCGCATCTGCGGGCCGGCGATCTCTACGTGACGCGGCTGGGTTTCGGCGGCGCGGTCGCGCGGTTCGCCCGGGTCTTGCAGGCCTTCGCGGCGCGCCACGGCAAGGACGGGCTCTATCACGAGACCATCACCGTCGCCTTCCTGGCGCTGATCAACGAGCATGCCGCGGCCGGCGCTGCCGGCGACTGGGAGAGCTTCATCGCGGCAAATCCCGAACTCCTGGATCGGGGCACGCTGACGCGCTTCTATGCGCCGGACGAGCTCGCCTCGGCCGAGGCGCGCCGCGTCTTCAAGCTGCCGCGGCGACGCGTGGCCTAGACCGCGGTGAAGCCGTTATCGACGAAGAGCTGGGCGCCGTTCACGAAGCTCGCCTCGTCGCTCAGCAGGAACAGCGCGGCGCTCGCCACTTCCTCCGGCTCGCACATCCGGCCCTGCTGGGCCTTCAGCGCCGCCTCCGAGGCATCGACGCCGTATCTGGTCAGCGCATCGACTTCGCGCAGCCCATGCGGCGTCTTGATGAAGCCGGGACAGACCGCGTTGCAGCGGATGCCCTGGTCGCGGTACTCGACCGCGATCGCGCGGGCGAACATATGCACCGCGCCCTTGGTGGTGTCGTAGAGCACTTCCATCGGCGTTGCCGCCACGGCGGAGATCGACGAGGTGCAGACGATGGCGCCCTTGCCGGCCGCCAGCATCCCCGGCAGCACCGCCTGGGTCATCAGGAACATCGAGCGCACGTTCACGTTCATCAGCCAGTCGTATTCCGCCTCGGTGGTCTCGAGGAAGGGCTTCACCACGATCGAGCCGGCATGGTTGAAGAGCGCCGTGGGCGGGCCGAAGGCGGCGGTTGCTTTCGCGACCGCGGCTTTCACCGCCGCGGCTTGTGACACATCGGCTTCGGCGAACACCGCTTCGCCGCCACCGGCACGGATCTCCGCGGCCAAGGCGTTGCCGAGCTCGGCCTGGCGATCGACGATCGCGACCTTGGCGCCCTCTGCCGCGAACAGCCGCGCCGCGGCCGCGCCGCAGCCGCTGGCGCCGCCCGAGATCAAGGTGCTTCGTCCGGCCAGCCGCTTGCCGCTCATGTCAGTCTCCGGTGCTGAAGGAAAAAAACCGCCGGCCGGCGAAGGGGTGCCGGCCGGCGGAGCCGCAGTGAAGGTCAGACCTTGGTGGTTTCGCCGACCGCACTTTCGGCGGCGCGGATCGCGGCCTCGCGCTTGGCGATCTCCTCGCCGATCGGCGGGCCCTGGAAGCGTCGGCGTTCGAAGCCGAACCAGACCAGCGCGGTCAGCAGCAGGAAGCCAAGGGTGATCCACAGCGCCTTGTCGTTCGGCGGCTGGATGCCGGCGATGAAGATCAGCACCATGGAGATGATCGAGAGGACGGCGAAGAAGCGGTACCAGTTGCCGATGTCCCAGGGCCCCATCTGGGTCCAGGTCTTCTTGTAGGCGAGGAGGCCGAGCGTGATCGGCACGGTGAAGGAGAGGAACAGGAAGATCACCGTCACCGAGACGATCGTGGTGTAGAGCGAGGTATAGGCGGTGAACACCACGGCGAGCGTCGCGCCGGTCCAGATCGCCGCAACCGGCGTGCGGTATTTCGGGCTCACCGTTTTCAGATAGCCGGACCCCGGCAACCCGCCGTCGCGGGCGAAGGCGAAGATCATCCGCGAGACCGAGGTGACGGTCGCCAGCCCGCAGAGATACTGCGCCACCAGTATGACGACATAGAGCGCCAGCTTCAGCCCCGCCGGCAAAGTGACGCCCATGGTCCAGAAGAACACGTTCCAGCCCTGGCCGGCGGCCTCGTCCATGTTCGGGATGGCGATCACCACCGCGATCAGGAACAGCCAGCCGAACACGCCGGACCACCAGACCGAGCCGACCATCGCCTTCGGCACGTTATGCGCGGCCTTCACCGTCTCTTCCGAGGTATGCGCCGAGGCGTCATAGCCGGTGATGGTGTAGATCGGCAGCAACAGGCCCAGCAGGAACAGGAAGCCGGTGCTGTCGGTCTGCGGCCAGACGCCGCCGCCCACATCGCCGCTGTAGTTGCTGAAGGTCCAGAGCCGGCTGAAGTCGTAGCTCGGCGCGAAGGCGAACAAAGCCACGGCCAAGGCGATCGAGCCGAAGAAGATCAGATAGCCGCTGAAATCGGTCAGGATGCTGGTCAGCCGGATGCCGAGATGGTTGATCAGCGCCTGGCTCGCGGTGATGACGATCATGAAGGTCAGCTGCTCGGTATAGGTCATCGAGAGGCCGAGCATCTCGCCGAAGGCGCCGTAGAAGAAGGTCCAGGTGCCGACGTTGATGGCGCCGAGCACGGTGACCAGGCCCAGCAGGTTGAGCCAGGCGGTGAGCCAGCCGGAGCCGCGGTTGCCGAGGATCGAGCCCCAGTGATAGAGGCCGCCGGCGGTCGGGTAGGCCGAAGAG
>JAYSFH010000190.1:5106-7237 GCA_041913405.1 Dongia sp.
TGAAGGTGCCCAAGGGCCAGCCGATGCCGATCGAGGCGCCGCCCACGCCGCTGAGGCCCTGGCCCAAGGAATTGATGCCGCCCGACAGGATGCAGATGATCGAGAAGCTGATCGCGAAGTTGGAAAACCGACTCATGCGGCGTTCCAATTCCTGCGCGTAACCCATGGAATGGAGGACTTTCACGTCCTCGCGCTTGTCGCTGTCCGTATATCCGGCGCCGCCGGTCGGTTGCGTCGTCATCTTGCCCCCTCTGCCGCATGGGCGAATCTGCAAAGGATTCGCCCCTGGAATAACCTCAGGGGCGACGTTGCGGCGGGTGTCATCGACTGGCAATATCCCAAAGGGGCTACCCGCGAGGGGATATCGAATGACGGCCGCTCTTGCCGGGATCGTCGATCCCGCCGCGCTTTCCGAACGGGTCGCCGGCTGGCAGGGCCATGCCGCGGCGATCATCGACGCGATCGACGACCCGAAGCTCCCGGAAATCCTCGACCGCAGCCTCGAGCGCCTGGTGCCTTACGACATCTCCGTGGTCTTCGCCTATCCGGACGAGGCCGAGCCGCTCTATCTCCATGACGGCTTTCGCGGCCACGCGCCGGGGGCGGCGCTCGACGCCTATCTGAAGGGCGCCTATCTCCTGGACCCGTTCTTCACCGCCTGCGTGAAACGGGTGCCGCCCGGCCTCTACCGGATGCGCGACCTCGCCCCCGACCATTTCTTCGAGGGCGAATACTTCAATTCCTGGGAGGTGCATCCCTGCATCTCCATGGAATCCGGGTCGCTGGCCGAGGAGATCGGCTTCATGGCCCCGCTCCCGGACGGCTTCATGGCGACCTATTCCTTGATGCGCAGCAACGGCAACCGGCCGTTCAGCGACGACGAGATCGCGGTCCTGAAGATGGTGGAGCCGGTGGTCCGGGCAGCGATGACCCGGCATTGGCGGCATCTGCGGCACCGGCCGGAGGCGGGCCGGGCGCCGGCCTGGTCGACGCGGGGTCAACTGATGGAACTCGCCTTCGAGCGTTTCGGCCAGGCGGTGCTTTCGCCCCGGGAGCAGATGGTGGTGCAGCTGATCCTGCGCGGCCATTCGGCCCATTCGATCGCCCGCAGCCTGGAGATCGCCGAGGGCACGGTGAAGAATCACCGCAAGAGCATCTACGCCAAGCTCGGCATTTCCAGCCAGCAGGAGCTGTTCTCGCAGTTCATCCGCTCGATGCTCCAGTAGGAGTCGACGCCGCGTCGACGCGGAACAAAACGGAATCGAACGAGTCGACGCGGCATGAAGCGTCACATGAGCGCGTCGTTCTAACGTCTAAAACCCGCGCCAAATCTCGCTCTTGTTAAATTGTCTTAAAAGGACTCTTGCGTGGGAGTCTTTTATTTGCGACTCTAAATGTGGTGGGAAGTCACAAAATTACCATCAAATCCTGGGGTCGAGCGCCCCACCAGCGCCGATTCCCCGGTGGCCGACGCATGGAGGGCGCTTAGATGACTGCCACGCTCCGAACCGAGTCGACCCCGATCCCGACATCCAATCCCCTCGACGTCATGGAAGAGCTCGTCAGCGCCAATGAATGGCGCTACGACCGTTCCAACGACGAGGAGATGATCGTCGAGATCGCCGGTCAATGGTGCGAATACCGGATGTTCTTCGTCTGGCAAGCCGATCTCGGCGCCATGTATTTCTCCAGCCTGTTCGACCTCAAGGTTCCGGCCAACAAGAAACGCGAAGCCGCCGAGCTGCTCTCGATGATCAACGAGCGGCTCTGGCTCGGCCATTTCGATCTCTGCTCGGAAGAGAGCGCGCCGATGTTCCGCCACACCATCCTGCTGCGCGGGACCGGTGGCGTCGCGGTCGAGCAGCTCGAGGACCTGATGGAAGCGGCACTCTGTGAGTGCGAGCGCTACTATCCGGCCTTCCAGTTCGTGATCTGGGGTGGCAAGCGCCCGGAAGAGGCAATGCAGGCGGCGATGCTGGAGACCGTCGGCGAAGCCTGATAGTTTCTCTGCATGACAGTGTCTGAGCGGCAAGAACTGCGCTTGCCGGGACCCCTGGTCCTGGTCGGTTGCGGCAAGATGGGCGGCGCCTTGCTGCGCGGCTGGCTGGCGCGTGGCGCGGACCCGAGGCTG
>JAYSFH010000191.1:0-7202 GCA_041913405.1 Dongia sp.
CGTCGTCGAACAGGAAGCCCGCGAGCGCCTTGGTGAGTTCGGTCTTGCCGACGCCGGTCGGGCCCAGCATCAGGAAGGAGCCGATCGGACGGTTGGGATCCTGCAGGCCGGCGCGCGCTCGGCGCACCGCATTGGAGACGGCGACCAGCGCCTCGTCCTGGCCGATCACCCGGCGGCCGAGCGCTTCCTCCATCTTCAGCAGCTTGTCGCGCTCGCCGGCCAGCATCTTGTCCACCGGGATGCCGGTCCAGCGCGAGACCACCGCGGCGATGTCCTCCTCGCTGACGACCTCGTTCAGCATGCGGTGCTGTGCGGCGGTTTCCGCGGCCTGCAGCTTCTTGGTGAGATCGGGAATGACCGAATAGGTGAGCTCGCCGGCCTTGGCGAAATCGCCGCCGCGCTGCGCCCGCTCGGCCTCGAGCCGCGCCTGCTCCAGCCGCTCTTTCAGCTTCTGGGCATCGTCGAGATTGCGCTTCTCGGATTTCCACTCGGCGGTCAGGGCGGCGGACTTCGCCTCGAGCTCCTCGACCTCCTTCTTCAGGTGCGCGAGCCGCTCCTTGGAAGCCGGGTCGCTCTCCTTCTTCAACGCTTCGAGCTCGATCTTGAACTGGACCAGCTTGCGGTCCACCTCGTCGATCTCCTCGGGCTTGGAGTCGACTTCCATGCGCAGGCGCGACGCGGCTTCGTCCACCAAGTCGATCGCCTTGTCGGGCAGGAAGCGGTCGGTGATGTAGCGGTTGGAGAGCGTCGCCGCGGCCACGATCGCCGCATCGGTGATGCGCACGCCGTGATGCAGCTCGTATTTCTCCTTCAGGCCGCGGAGGATCGAGATGGTCTCGTTGACCGAGGGCTCGCCCACGACGACCGGCTGGAAGCGCCGCGCCAGCGCCGCGTCCTTCTCGATGTGCTTGCGGTACTCGTCGAGCGTCGTGGCACCCACGCAATGCAGTTCGCCGCGCGCCAGAGCGGGCTTCAGCATGTTGGAGGCGTCCATGGCACCCTCCGCCTTGCCGGCGCCGACCAGGGTGTGCAGCTCGTCGATGAACAGGATGATCTCGCCGGCGGCCGCCGAAATCTCGGTCAGCACCGCTTTGAGCCGCTCCTCGAACTCGCCGCGGAACTTGGCCCCCGCGATCAGCGCGCCGAGGTCGAGCGACATCAGCGTCTTCTTCTTCAGCCCCTCCGGCACGTCGCCGTTGGCGATGCGCAGCGCGAGGCCTTCGACGATCGCGGTCTTGCCGACGCCGGGCTCGCCGATCAGCACCGGGTTGTTCTTGGTGCGGCGCGACAGAACCTGGATCGTGCGGCGGATCTCCTCGTCCCGGCCGATCACCGGGTCGAGCTTGCCGGAGCGCGCCAGCGCGGTGAAATCGCGCGCATACTTCTTCAGCGCGTCGTAGCTGTCCTCGGCCGTCGCGCTGTCGGCCTTGCGGCCCTTGCGGAGCTCGTTGATGGCGTTGTTGACACCCTGGGCGGTCAGGCCTGCATCCTTGAGCGCCTTGCCGGCGCCCGTGCCGGTGTCCATCGCCAAAGCCAGCAGCAGACGCTCCGCCGTGACGTAGCCGTCACCGGCCTTCTCGGCAGCCTCTTCGGCCTTGCCGAGCACGCGCGCCAGCGGCGGCGCCATGTAGACCTGGCCCGCGCCGGAGCCTTCGACCTTGGGAAGCTTGTCGAGTTCCTTCTCGACGGCAGCGAGCGCCTTCTTCGGATCCGCACCGGACGCCTTCATCAGATTGGCGGCCAGGCCTTCCTTGTCGTCGAGCAGAACCTTTAGCAGATGCTCAGGCGTCAGTTGCTGGTGCCCGTTGCGCAAGGCGAGCGCCTGGGCAGCCTGAAAGAACCCACGCGAGCGTTCGGTGAATTTCTCTAAGTCCATGTTTTCAGCCCTCTTCCGACCGCGCCCAGAAGCAAGGCACGCAGTCTCGATGCCATTAGGGATCAATCCCCTCCATCAAATATGGAGTTGGTTAATCTCCAGGCAAGAGGCCGAAATCGGATTTGGGACGGCCGGCCTGCGCCGGTTCGTCGCTATTGGCCTTCGCCGGGCGCCGGCTGGGGCGCGGGCGCGCCACCTTCCTCGCCCTCGTTGCGGACCCGGCGGCCGGGACCGCGACGGCGACCACGGCCACGGCCGTGCTGGCGGCCGTCCTGCGGCTGACCGTCCCGTGCACCGGCATTGGCGCCGTCGGCCGGGATCAGCTCTTCCGGATAATCCGGCTGCTCGTCCGCTTGGGCGAAGCCCTGCCCATCGCCGCCGTTCTCGCCGGAGCCCTGGTCTCCACCATTGGCGGTTTGCGATTCGCCACCACCCTGGCTCTGCTGGTTCGGGTGGTTCTGCTGCTCGCCGGAGTTCTGGTTCGGGCGCATCTGGCTGTTGCCGTGGTTGCCCTGCTGATTCTCGCCGCCATGCTGCGGCTCGTCGCCGCCATGACCGTGGCCGGAGAGAGCCGCCGAGAGGCCCTGGCTCACGTTCTGCACGTTGACATCCGCGACCGAGATTTCGCGTCCGCCGATTCGCGGCCGCTGGCCCTCGTTCTGCGCCGCCACGACCCGGTAATAGTGATCGGCGTGCTGCAGGAAATTCTCCGCGGCAACGCGGTCGCCGGCGGTGCCGGCATCGCGGGCGAGCTGGAGATACTTCTCGAGGACCTGATAGGCATTGCCGCGGACCCGGATGTCGGACCCTCCGCTGTCGAAGCTGTGTGCCTTGCTTTGCCCACCGCCGCCGTGGCCGCCGCCGCCGCCACCGTGCGGGCCGCCATGGGGTTTGCGCGGGCCGCGACCGCGGCCCCGTCGATTCTGGTTGTTCGGTCTCATGCGTCAATCACTTCGCATTGCTGCGGTCCAGGCTTCGCGCCTCGGCCAATCTCACCGCGCTGATTCGTCAGCGGCAAAATCAGGAAACGCGCCCGATCATCTTCAGGTGCTCTTACACCCGGGGACCGCCATTCCGATGTCGGGGGCCGTATCGAGGTGCGGGTCAGCCAGCGGCTATCGCCAGCGGCATATTCCGAATGTTCACCCCAAAGCCGAAGCGACCGTAGCCGGTTCGAGGGCGATTTCCAACAGTTTTTTGCATCGCCAGAAGGCCCGATTCTAGCGGGAAAACAGCAGGCAACGCTCGATTCCGGCGAGGTCCGCGGCGCTGCCGGCATCGGTCAAACCGGCGTGAGCCGCGAGCGCCCGCACCGCGCCGCCCTGTCCCTCGCCGATCTCCAGCGCCAGCAGACCACCCGGCTTGAGCCGCGCCGCAGCCTGGGGAATCAGCGTGCGATAGGCGGACAAACCATCCGCACCGCCGTCGAGCGCGCCGCGCGGGTCATAGCGCGAGACCTCGGGCTCGAGAGCATCGATGGACGACGACTCGATATAGGGTGGGTTGGAGAGGATGACGTCGAATTGCGCGGAAATGCCGCGCAGCCAGTCCCCGACGCGAAATTCCGCGCGCGCGTCGAGGCCGAGCGCCGCTGCATTCACCGCGGCGATGTCGCGCGCCTCCGCGCTGATGTCGATGCCGAGGCCCTTGGCCCGCGGCAGTTCCGACAGCAGTGCCAGCAGCAGGCAGCCGGTGCCGGTGCCGAGATCGACCAGGCTGATCTCGGCGTCCTTGTCCGGGATGCGGCCGAGCACGGCGGCGACCAGGGTCTCGCTGTCGGGCCGCGGATCGAGCGTCTCCGGCCCGACGGCAAAGCGCAGCGACCAGAACTCGCGGCCGCCGAGAATCCGCGAGATCGGCTCGCGCGCACAGCGCCGCGCAACCAGCGCATCGAAGACATCGCATTGCGCCGGCGTCAGCGCGTGCTCCGGAAAAGCGATGATCTGGCCCCGGCCACGGCCGCTGGCGGCTTCCAGCAGAATGCGCGCTTCGGACTGCGGCCGGTCGATACCCGCATCGCCGAGACGGGTCGCCGCCCGGGCCAGAGCCTGGCCAACCGTCATTGAATCTCCGACAAGCGCTCGGCCTGGTCATGGGCGATCAGCGCGTCGATGATCTCGTCCATCTCACCTTCCATGACGCGGTCGAGCTTGTAGAGCGTCAGGTTGATGCGGTGGTCGGTGCAGCGGCCTTGCGGGAAGTTGTAGGTGCGGATCCGTTCCGACCGGTCGCCGCTGCCGACCTGGCTCTTGCGTGCGCTCGCCCGCTCCGCGTCCTTGCGGCTGCGCTCCTGGTCGTAGAGGCGGGCGCGAAGGACTTTGAGCGCCTTGGCTTTGTTCTTGTGCTGCGACTTCTCGTCCTGCTGCTGCAACACGTGGCCGGTCGGGATATGGGTGATGCGGACTGCGCTGTCGGTGGTGTTCACCGACTGGCCGCCCGGGCCGCTGGAGCGGAACACGTCGATGCGCAGATCCTTCTCGTCGATCTGCACGTCCACCTCTTCGGCTTCCGGCAGCACCGCGACGGTCGCGGCGGAGGTGTGGATGCGGCCCGAGGCCTCGGTCTCCGGCACGCGCTGCACCCGGTGCACGCCGGATTCGAATTTCAGGTGCGCGAAGACGTTGCGGCCGGTGATGGTGGCAATTGCTTCCTTGTAGCCGCCGAGACCGGTCTCGCTTACCTCCATCGGCTCGAAGCGCCAGCCCTTCAGCGCCGCGTAACGGGCATACATGCGGAAGAGATTGGCGGCGAACAGCGCCGCTTCCTCGCCGCCGGTGCCGGCGCGGACCTCGAGGATGGCATTGCGCTCGTCCGCTTCGTCCTTGGGCAGCAGCAGGAGCTGGACCTTCTTTTCCAGCGCCGGCAGCTTCTCCTGCAGCGTGGCGCGCTCCTCTTCCGCGAGGGCTTTCATCTCGCCGTCGGCGGAAGGGTCGGTCAGCAGCTGCTGCAGATCGGTCGATTCCCGCTCAGCCGAGCGCAGCTCGCGGATCGCTTCGACCACCGGGCCGAGGTCGGAATATTCCTTGGAGAGCTTGGCGAAGGATTGTGCGTCCTTCGGCCCCTCGCTCGCCAGCAGGGCGGCGATCTCGTCGTAGCGCTTGGCGACCCGATCCAGTTTCTCGTTCAGTGCAGACACTTCTTCAGTCCCCTTTGGCGTCCGGGCCGATGCCGAACAGCGCCAGGGCGGCGGCTTCCAGCTTCGGGTCGGGCGCGGAATCCTTCAGCACCGTGATCGGCCGGTGCAGCAGTCGGTTGATCAGCCGGCGCGTCGCTTCGGCGGCGTCGAGGCCGGGCTGCTCGGCCAGCAGGCGCTCCCGCTCGGCGTCGAAATGCGCCTTCAAGGCCGCAAGGGACGGCGCGGCGGTCCGCGCCTCGTTGTCGCGTTCGAAGGCGGCGACGGCGGTGTCGATGATGCTCCAAGCCTTGGCCGCCGCTTCCTCGCGGCCGTGCCGCCCGCGCATCGCCAGGCGCTCGAGATCGTCGAGGCCGTAGAGGAAGGCGTCATCGACGTCGTTGACCCGGGGATCGATATCGCCCGGCACAGCAAGGTCGACGAACAGCATCGGCTGCCGGCGGCGGGCACGGACGGCGGCCTTCACCTGGTTCGGGCCGATCGCGGTCTGCGCGCCGTCGAGCGCGCTGATGGTGACGTCGGCGGCCGGGAGCAGCCGGTCGAGATCACCGAGGGTCGCGGCATGCGAGCCGCGGTGCCGCGAGGCCCAGGCCTGGGCGCGTTCCGGATTGCGATGGACGAATGTCCAGCGCGAGAGGCCGGCCTCCATCAACTGCTGCATGACGAACTCGCCGAGCTCGCCGTCGCCGAGAATGAGCGCGTTGATCTTCGGCAGGTTGCCGAAGACCTGGCGACAAAGCGCGATCACGCAGGCCGCCATCGAGACCGATTCCTGCGCGATCTCGGTCTCGGAGCGCACCTTCTTGCCGGTCTGCAGGGCCGAGCGGAACACGGCATCGAGCTCGGTCCCGAGCATGCCGGCGCGGGCCGCGAGGCGATGCGCGTCCTTCACCTGGGCCAGGACCTGCGGCTCGCCGACGATCTGCGATTCGAGCGATGCGGCCACCGCGAAGGCATAGCGCAAGGCCTCGGCGCCGCTGAGGTGATGAAGCTGCGGCGTCACTTGTGCGACCGGAAGGGCTGCGGCCTCGGCGATCAGCTCGGCGAGCTGCGGTGCCTTGGCGCCGGCATCCTCGACCGTGGTCCAGATCTCGCAGCGGTCGCAGGTGGCGAGCACGGCAGCCTGTTCCAGGCCGATCTCGCGGCAGCGCGCCATCATGCGCAACTGGTCGGCTTCGGTGCCTTGCAGCCGGTCGCGCAACAGGTCGGGAGCGTCCTTGTGATTGGCCCCCACGACCAGGAATGTCTTCGCCCCTATCCCAACATTGTCCCCTATGGGCGCGTTACCTGTAGGATTCGAGCGCATCCGCCAGACTGTCCAGCCCGATCGCGCTCTGTTCGCCGCTCGCGAGATTCTTGACGGTGGCGACGTTCTGATCAAGCTCGTTGTCGCCGAGGATCACGGCCACCTTGGCGGCGATCTTGTTCGCCCGCTTCATGCGCGACTTCATGTTGCCGGAAAAGCCGAGATCGACGGCGAAGTCGAGTCGCCGCAGCGCGCCGGCGATCTTCAGCGCGGCGGCCTCGGCCCGCTCGCCCATCGGCACCAATGCAATGGGGGCGCGGGCCTCGGGCGTCTCCTGGAGCAGCATGGCGCAGCGTTCGATGCCGCTGGCCCAGCCGACCCCCGGGGTCTCCGGCCCGCCCATCATCGGGATCAGGCCATCATAGCGGCCGCCGGCGAGAATGGTCTTCTGTGCGCCCAGCTCGTCACAGGTCACCTCGAAGCAGGTGTGGCTGTAGTAATCGAGGCCGCGCACCAGACGGGGGTTGACCACATACTTGATGCCCAGCGCATCGAGGCCGGCCTTCACCTTGGCGAAGAAATCGCGGCTCGTCTCGTTGAGATAGTCGGTATAGACCGGCGCATGGGCGACGATCGCCTGATCGCCGTGGTCCTTGGAATCGAGGATGCGCAGCGGGTTGCGCTCCAGTCGGCTGACGCTGTCCTCGGAGAGCTTCTCGCGGTGCCCGGAGAGATACTCGACCAGCACTGCACGATAATTCTGCCGGCTTTCATTGTCGCCGAGCGTGTTGATCTCGAGCTGCGAGCGGTCCCAGGCACCGATCCGGCGCAGGAACTCGGCCCCGGTCGCGATCACCTCGACGTCGCCCAGCGGTTCCTTGACACCCAAGAGCGCGATGCCGGTCTGGTGGAATTGCCGCATGCGGCCCTTCTGCGGCCGCTCGTAG
>JAYSFH010000192.1:0-7193 GCA_041913405.1 Dongia sp.
GCTGTCGCGCCCGACCTCCAACGCCGCGGTCCAGCGCATCAACGAGGAGAGCCTGGAGAAGAACGCGCGGCTGCTGGAGACCGTGCTCGACGATTTCGGCGTCAAGGGCCAGATCGTGAAGGTGCGGCCCGGCCCGGTCGTCACGCTCTACGAGTTGGAGCCGGCGCCCGGCACCAAGACCAGCCGCGTGGTCGGCCTCGCCGACGACGTCGCGCGCTCGATGAGCGCCGTCTCGGTGCGCATCGCCGTGGTCACCGGCCGCAGCGTGATCGGCATCGAGTTGCCGAACCGCGAGCGCGAAGTCGTGTCCTTGCGCGAGCTGCTGGAAGACGATTCCTACGCGGGGACCGGCAGCAAGCTCGGCCTGGCGCTCGGCAAGGATATCGGCGGCCAGCCGATGGTGGTCGATCTCGCGCGCATGCCGCATCTGCTGATCGCCGGCACCACCGGCTCGGGCAAGTCGGTCGCGATCAACACCATGATCATGTCGCTGCTCTATCGGCTGACGCCGGAGCAGTGCAAGTTCATCATGATCGACCCGAAGATGCTCGAGCTCTCGGTCTATGACGGCATCCCGCATCTGCTGGCGCCGGTGGTGACCGAGCCGAAGAAGGCGATCGTCGCGCTGAAATGGGTCGTGCGCGAGATGGAGAACCGCTACCGCTCCATGTCGAAGCTCGGCGTGCGCAATGTCGAGGGCTACAACCAGCGCCTCGCCCAGGCCGTGGCGGCGGGCGAGCAGCTGACCCGCAAGGTGCAGACCGGCTTCGACCCGGAGACCGGCCATCCGATCTACGAGGAAGAGCCGTTCGACCTGAAGCCGCTGCCCTTCATCGTCGTCGTGGTCGACGAGATGGCGGACCTGATGCTGGTCGCGGGCAAGGAGATCGAGGCGGCGATCCAGCGTCTGGCGCAGATGGCGCGCGCCGCTGGCATCCACATCATCATGGCCACACAAAGGCCATCGGTCGACGTCATTACCGGCACAATTAAGGCCAATTTCCCGACCAGAGTGTCCTTCCACGTGACCACCCGCATCGACAGCCGGACCATCCTCGGCGAGACCGGCGCCGAGCAGCTGCTGGGGCAAGGCGACATGCTCTACATGGCCAATGGCGGCCGCATCACCCGCGTTCACGGCCCGTTCGTCTCGGATCGTGAAGTTGAAACTGTCGTGAAGTTCTTGAAGGCCCAGGGGACGCCTGACTATATCGAGGACGTTACGGCCGAGGAGGAAGAGGTCGGCGAGGACGGGGAGCTGCCCGGCGAGGGCGGCGGCTCCGGCGACGAGCTCTACGACAAGGCGGTGGCACTGGTCTGCCGGGAACGGAAAGCTTCCACGAGTTTTGTTCAGCGGTACCTGCAGATCGGCTACAACCGCGCGGCCCGCCTGATCGAGCGCATGGAAAAGGAAGGCGTGGTCAGCCAGGCCAATCACGCCGGCAAGCGCGAAGTGCTCGCCCGCAATATCGACGGAATGGACTGAGACAAACCTTGCTGAAACTGGATCTGACACGGCGCAGCTTGATGCGCGCCGGACTTGGCGCGCTGGCCTCATCGACTGCACTCAGCGCTCTGACCTCTTCCGCCTGGGCCAAGAAGGTTCAGCCCGCCGCCTTGAGCGACCAGGACAAGGCCGACGTCGCGCGGATCGAGGAGTATCTCAACGGCATCACCACGATGCGGGCCAAGTTCCAGCAGGTGGACGGCGCCGGCAACATCGCCTTCGGCATGATCTATGTCCGCCGCCCGGGTTTCCTGCGCGTGCAGTATGACCCGCCGAGCCAGGTCATCCTGGTCGCGGATTCGATTGCCGTGAGTTACTACGACGCCGAACTCAACCAGCTGAACCAGGCGCCGCTCGGCCTCTCGCCGTTGTGGTTCCTGCTGCGCGACCATGTCAGCCTCGGCGGCGACGTGACGGTCACTACCTTCAACCGCGGTCCGAACGTCTTCGAGATCGGCATCGTGCAGACCGACGAGCCGGACGCCGGCACGGTCACCCTGGTGCTCGGCGATAAGCCGCTCGAGCTGCAGCAATGGACCATCGTCGACAGCAAGAACCAAGCGGTCCGCGTCGCGCTCTACAACGCCGAGTTCGGCGTGCAGCTGGAGAACTCCCTGTTCCGCACGCCGGAGAAGAAGAAGGGCCGGACGACGGGCTAGCCGCAGCGCGGCGCCGACGCCCCGCGGGCGCAAAGTCGCGCAAGCCTCTGGCAATGAAGACTTATCTCGCCTTCGAGGCCTGGCAGATTCAGTGTTTTGTCTGCGTCCTGTCTGCGATGCAGTGCAGCACAGACAGCCCCGTACAGCGTTCAGAAAAATTCGCCGGTCTGCGTCCGGTCTGCGATGCAGCGCAACACAGAAAGCGGCGGGCCATGCGCTGATGCATGATCCGGCTTATCGACAGAAGTTTCACGATTTCCAGCAGCACACCGATCATACCACGATCGGCGCCGCGCGTCTCCGCTGCTGCGCTGCGTGAATTCGGGAGTATGCAGCAACGCCGCGTTACGACCGATAGAAGGGCAGCGCGAGCAGGCGCAGCAGATTGACTTCCTTCTCGCCCTCGACTCCGATCGGCATGTCGCGGCGGCGGTTGATGTTCGGGCCGGTGTCGAACAGCCGGTCCCAGATGCTCAAGACCGTGCCGTAGATCGAATCGGTGTCGCGCTTCTGCTTGTGGTGATGCACCCAGTGCAGCGAGGGCGTGATGATGACCCGCGCCAGGCGCTGCTCAACCGCGTCCGGCAGACGCCAGTTCGAATGGTGGAAGATCGCGGCCAGCAGGACCAGGGTCTCGAACACCAGGACCGAGCCCAGCGGGATCGCCAGCAGGAAGATCGGAATCGCCCGCACCACCGCCGCGATCAGCACCTCGCCGAAATGGAAGCGGAGCGCCGTGGTCGCGTCAAGGAAGGCGTCGCGGTGATGTACCTCGTGGAAGCGCCAGAGGATCGGCACCTCGTGGTTGGCGCGGTGCCACCAATAGATCCAGAGGTCGAGCAGCAGCAGATCGAGCGGCAAGACATAGGGGAACGACAGAAAGGCCGGCCGGCTCCAGAGCGGATTGGCCGCGGCGAAGAAGGTCACCGGCAGCACCAGCAGCGGCGCAAGGCCGGCATTCAGCGCGAAGAAACCGAGATTGCGGCCCCAGCGCCGGAACCAGGCGCGGCCATAACCGGCGATGCGCAGCGGCACGATCGCGCTCGCCCAGCGATTCTCGATGACGATGACGGCAATGAGCCAGGCAAGGACGAGAACCGCTTTGCCGATCAGGGCATAGCCGAGCCAACCCTGTTGATCCGCAGTCACTGCAGACTCACCCGGGCGCCTTGACCATGTTCTCCAGGCGCGCGGCGAGCTTGGGACCGACTTCGCCGCCCTCGCCCTTAATCTCCTTGGTGAGAATCAGCCGCAGCGCATCGAGATGCGCCTGCACCACGCCGAGATCGCCGTCGGAGAGGTCGCGTTCCTGGCGCACCAAGGTGCAGAGCGAATGCGCGATCCGCGTCACCAGGGGATAGCCGAAGGCGCCGCCCTGGCCCTTCACGTTGTGCGCGATGCCGTAGAGTTCCTTGATCGAGGCTGCGCGGGTCGCGACATCGGCGCGCGCGGCTTTCAGCAGGCTCGCGCAGCGATCGAGATCGGCGAGGGTGCTGGGGCCATAGCTTTTCGCGAGATCGGCAACCGCAGCCTGGGCGCGCGCGAGCACGGCTTCCATCTTGCGATCGCTCTCCTCGTGCATTTGCCCTCCTCCCGCGGCGACGGGATAGTAGAAAGCTTGGAACCCCTCTACAAGTCGTTAAGGCCTAGATCCGCAAGGCCTACATCCGACGCGGCAATCGCGTGGCGATCAGTCCAACCGCGAGAGTGAGCACGCCACTGGCGACGAAGACCGAGCGCAGGTCGAAGTAACCTTGCAGGGTGAGATAAACGAGGCCCGGCAGCAGGTCGCCGAGATCGATATAAGTGCGGAAAAGTGCCGTCATCTGCGGCCGCTCATAGGAACGCACGGCGCGCATGAAGGGGATGTTGCCGAGCGCGTCCAAGGCGACGACGAAGACCGCGCCGGCCAGAAACAGCAGCGCCGTCAGCGGCACGGCGTCCCAGGTAATCGAAGTTAAGAGCGTCAACCCACCGGCGCACAGGAAAGCAATCACAATCGGTCGCCGGATGCCGGTGCGTTGCGCCAGCCAGCCGATCGGCAAGGTGAGGAGCAGCAGGATGTTGCCGGCGCCGGTGAGCGCGCCGGCCCAGCTGTCGTCGACCTGGTGGTTGCGCATATAGAGCGTCGGGTAGACGAAGAACATCGACCACCAGGCCGAGCGGCCGAAGGCGATGGCCCAGCCGAGCATCAGACGCGGCTGCGAGACGAAGCGCTTCAGGTTGGCGAAGGGATTGGGCGGCGGTCGCGTCGCCGCAGCGACCGCGGGATTGTCGCTCAAACGCAGGTACCAGAAGTAGACCATGAGAGCTGCATAAGCGGTGAAGCTCATCGCCGAGGTCGCCTCGACGCCGAAATGCTTGTAGAGCTCGACGCCGATCCAGGGGCCGAGGCCCCAGGGCAGGCAGCTCGAGAACAGACGCAGCGGCTCCGAGCGGATCATCTGATGCCGCGGGATGAAATCCATCACATAGAGCATCAGGCCGATGTTGATCGCGACGCTGCTCAAGGCGCGCAGCACCAACCCCAGAACTTCGCCGGTCATGGTCGCGGTGCCGAGCGAGACGGTGGCCGCCATGCCGAGCAGGATGCCGCCGGTATAGACCCAGCGCCGGCGGAAGCGCTGCATCAGCAGCGGCGCCAGGAAGCTGAAGATCAGCGAGCCAAGGCTCGCGACATTGGTGAGCAAGGTGATGTCGCGGTCCGGCAGGCCGAGATCCTTGGCCTGCAGGTAGAGCACGGTGACCACACTGGCACGCGCGAGCGAGTCCAAAGCGAACAAGGCGGCAAAGGCGCCCGCACCCGGTTTCCGGGTCGGCCTCAGCCAGAAAAGCGGATTGGATTCCATCGGAGGGGTTGGCGGGATGAACGCGGTCTTCTATTGATCGAGAGATAGCATGCGCGCCGCTCTTCTGGCGATGGCGAAGACCAAGGGACAGGCATGAGGAAATCGACGAGATGAATGAGCTTTGGCGCCTGAGCGCTTGTGCGGTCACCGACTTGCTGCGCCGCGGCAAAGTCTCGCCGGTCGAGCTGATCGATGCGGCCTTGGCCCGCATCGCCACGGTGAATCCCGCCGTCAACGCGCTGGTGACGCTGGGCGAGGAACGCGCGCGGGCGCAAGCGGCGCGGCTGATGCAGCTTCCGATCGAGGCGCGCGGCATGTTGGCGGGGCTGCCGATCGCGGTCAAAGACCTGAACGATGTCGCGGGCCTCCGGACCACTTACGGCTCGCCGATCTACGCCGACAACGTGCCGACGCGCTCCGACATCATGGTCGAGACCCTGGAGGGCAATGGCGCCGTTCCGCTGGCGATGTCGAACACGCCGGAGTTCGGTGCCGGCGCCAACACCTTCAACGAAGTCTTCGGCGAGACGCTCAATCCCTGGAACACCAAGCT
Source organism: Dongia sp. (assembly GCA_041913405.1). Taxonomy (GTDB): domain Bacteria; phylum Pseudomonadota; class Alphaproteobacteria; order Dongiales; family Dongiaceae; genus Dongia. The sequence continues at coordinate 5,569 of JAYSFH010000192.1, forward strand.
GAACGCCGCCGGCTCGTCGGGCGGTTCGGCGGTCGCATTGGCGACCGGCCAGGTCTGGCTGGCGACGGGATCGGATCTCGGCGGCTCCTTGCGCACGCCGGCGAGCTTCTGCTCTGTGATCGGCCTGCGGCCCTCGCCGGGGCGAGTCGCCAATGGGCCGCGCGAGCAGAATTTCGACACGCTCTCGGTCAACGGGCCGATGGCGCGCAATGTCGAGGACGCGGCGCTGATGCTGGACGCCATGGCCGGCTGGCATATCGAGGATCCGATCTCGCTGGAGAAGCCGGCGGAGCCCTTCCTCACCACGGCGCGGCGGCGCAAGAAGCCAAAGCGGGTCGCACTGATCCTGGCACCCGCCGGATTGCCGATCGAGCCCGCGGTGATCGCCGGCGTGCGCGCGGTGGCGGAGAAGCTCGCCAAGGAAGGCATCATCGTCGAGGAGGCGAGCCCGGATTTCGGCGGCGTCGGCCAGGCCTTCCAGACCCTGCGCGCGGTCGATTTCTCCAGCAGCATGGGTGCGCTGCTGAAGCAGCATCGCGACAAGCTGAAGCCGGATGTGATCTGGAACATCGAGAAGGGTCTCGCGCTGAAATCCGAGGAGATCGGCAAGGCGCTGCTGCGGCGCGCGCGGCTCTACAGCGAGGTCGCGGCCTTCTTCGGCAGCTATGACGCACTGCTGCTGCCGGCGGCGCCGATCCTGCCGCGCGACGTGAAGGAGCGCTGGCCCAGGGAGATCAACGGCGTCCCGCTCGAGAACTATGTCGAATGGCTGAAGCTGGCGGCGCTGATCACCATGACCTCCTGCCCCTCGCTGGCCCTGCCGGGCGGATTTTCCGGCGACGGGCGGCCGATCGGGATCCAGCTGGTCGGCAAGCCCCGCGGCGAGGCCGACCTGCTCTCCCACGGGGTCTGGATCGAGGACCTGCTCGGCCTCAGGGATGAAGTGCCGATCGACCCCAGAACTATTTGATAAATCAGCGGAAATTAACCTTTCGCGGCGCAGCGTGACGCCTTGTGACGGGGGGATGCGCCCGATATAGTGCCGCGCCAAATCAGGGGAAGAGGCGGATTCCGAGGGCGACATGGACGAATTGCGCGGCAAATACCTGGACGAAATCACCGAGGGCATGAGCGCGGTCTTCTCCAAGACCGTGACCGAGGCCGATATCGTCCTGTTCGCCGGCATCACCGGCGACACCAACCCGGTGCATCTCGACGAGGAATTCGCCAAACCGACCATGTTCAAGGGCCGAATCGCCCATGGCATGCTGACCGCGGGATTCATCTCCGCCGTGTTCGGCACCAAGCTGCCCGGGCCGGGCTGCATTTATCTCAGCCAGAACTTGAAGTTCAAGGCGCCGGTGAAGATTGGCGACACGGTGAAGGCCCGGGTCACGGTCAGCGCCATCGACCAGGAGAAAGCCCGCGTCACCTTCGCCACCACCGCCCATGTCGGCGACAAGATCGTCCTCGACGGCGAAGCGCAGCTGATGGTGCCGCGCCGCCCGGCGGCTTAGCTCGAAAGACGTGTTGATGTCGCTGACAATAAAATACCCGTCATGGTCCGCGCTGGCGGACCATCCACGAGTTACTTCCTTCAGTCGCCGGCAAACTCGTGGATGGTA
>JAYSFH010000193.1:0-7186 GCA_041913405.1 Dongia sp.
TCGACTTCTTGGGGATCTCGACATTGTCGTTGGGGCCGCAGACCGCGCTGATCGCCTTCATGAACAAGACCGGCTCCGGCGGCACGGTTAGGCCGGATTCCGCGGCGTGGTCGGCGTAATTCAGGCCGATGCAGAGGAACTTGCCGATCGAGCCGACGCAGGGCCCGATCCGCGGGTTGCCGCGCACGGCGGGGAGCTTGGCGGGATCGAGCTTGGCCAGCTTCTTCAGCGCGGCCGGGCTCAGCGTCTTGCCGCTGATGTCGTCCACATGCTTGGAAAGATCACGGATCTTGCCGTTGGCATCGAGCAGGCCTGGCTTCTCCTTGCCCTTCGGTCCATAGCGCAGCAGTTTCACGGTGGTTCTCCTTTTCTCTCTTTCGTCATGGTCCGCGAAGGCGGACCATCCACGAGTTGCTTTCAATCAAGCGGCACCAAACTCGTGGATCCTCCGCCTACGCGGAGGATGACGACGCGGATGGTGACCGCGTCGTCAATTGGTCCAGCCGCCGTCGATCACGTTGATCGTGCCGGTCGTGTAAGCCGATTCATCGGAAGCGAGATAGACCGCCAGCGCCGCGATCTCCTCGGGCGTGCCCACGCGGCCGATCGGCTGGCGGGCGGTGAAGGCCTTGCGCACCTCCTCGGTGTCGACGCCTTGCGCCTTGCCCTGGGCCGCGAGCCGTTCGTCGAGCGAGGGCGACTGCACGGTGCCGGGGCAGATCGCGTTGCAGCGGATGCCCATGGCCACGTAGTCGGCCGCGACCGCCTTGGTCAGGCCGATGGTCGCCGCCTTGCTGGCGCCGTAGACGAAGCGGTTCGGCACGCCTTTGACGCTGGACGCCACCGACGACATGTTGACGATCGAGCCCTTGCCGGCGGCGAGCATGCCGGGCAGGAAGGCGCGGATCATGCGGAAGGCTGCCTTGGCGTTCAGGTTGAAGGCGAAGTCCCAGTCGGCCTCGGTCGCTTCCATGATGTTGCCGGCATGGACCACGCCGGCGCAATTGAACAGCACATCAATGGCGCCGGTCGCCTTGCCGAAGGCCTCGATCGCCGCCGGATCGAGCACGTCGAGCCTGGCGACGGTGATGCCCTCGGCCTCGCCCTTCAGGCTTTCCAATGCCGCCGCGTTGATGTCGGTCGCGATCACCCTTGCGCCCTCGCGGGCGAAGGCGATCGCGCTCGCCCGTCCGATACCCTGGGCCGCGGCGGTGATCACCGCGCGTTTGCCCGCCAGTCTGGCCATGTCGTCTCCTAAGGTGTTGGTGCGTCTTGCCGCATCAGTCCCGCGCTCTTCAAGTCGCTCCAGAGCGCTTTCGGAATCGGGGTGCGGAACAGGTCGAGGTTGCGTTTCAGCTCATCGGTCGAGCGCGAGCCCGGGATCACCGAGCAGACGCTGGGATGGGTCAGCGGGAATTGCAGCGCGGCGGCAGGCAGGGCGACCTTGTGGTCGGCACAGACCTTCTCGATCTTCGCCACCTTGTCCAGGATCGCCTGCGGCGCCGGCTTGTAGTCGTAGTGGACGCCCGGCTTGGCGCCGGTCGCGAGGATGCCGGAGTTGAACGGTCCGCCGATCACGATCGTGGTGCCACGCTTCTGGCATTCCGGCAGAAAGGAGGTCAGCGCTTCCTGCTCGAGGAGCGTGTAGCGGCCGGCCAGCAGGAACACGTCGAAATCGCCGTAGTCCATCGCCTCCATGCAGACCTGCCACTCGTTGACGCCCAGGCCAAGTGCGCCGATCTTGCCCGCGGCGCGCAGCTCGGTGAGCGCCTTGTAGCCGCCTTCCATGGCGGCCTTCATATGCTTGGCGTGATTCGCGCCATGATCCCCGACGCCGAGGTCATGCATGAACAGGATGTCGATCTTGTTGAGCCCCAGGCGCTGCAGGCTGTCCTCGAAGGAACGCATCATCCCATCATAGCCGTAATCGAAGACCGGCTCGAACGGCAAAGGCTCCTTCCAGAGATCATTCGGGTCGTAGGGGGTGACGCGCGGATGCAAGAGGCGCCCGACCTTGGTAGAGAGCACGAAGTCCGCGCGGCTGTGCTTCCTCAGCGCATTGCCGAAATAGTGTTCGCTGAGGCCATACCCGTAGAACGGCGCGGTGTCGAAATACCGGATGCCGCTCTCCCAGGCGAGGTCCATCACCGCCTCGGCCGTCGGCCAGGCGGTGGGCGCGCGGTGGCCGCCCAGAGGCGCGCCGCCTTGGCCGAACACGGTGACCTTGAGCTGGGTGCGGCCGATCGGCCGGCTCTCGAACTGGCTCATCTTGTTTTACCGGAAAACTGACCCTGACAATTGCCGTACAATATGAAAAGGTCTCCCCCAAATAAAGCCCGGTTTTCGGGGCCTCTGAAGGGAAGACGGATGACGAATACGGGGACCAATCCTGGTGCAAGCCCTCTTGGTGCAAGACTAGGCGGGCTTTCCGCCGCGGAGGTCCTGCCGTCCGATGCCGACCGCGCGACCCTGGTCGGCCGCGTCTGGGACCCGGCGGTGGGCGGTCCGACGCCGGTCCTGATACGCCGCGGCCGGGCGATCGACATCAGCCGCGTTGCGCCCACCTTGAGCGCTCTTTTCGAGATCGATCATGTCGCCGCGACCCTGCAGGCCGCCGCCGGTTTGCCGGAGATTGCCTCGGTCGAGGCGCTGATCGCCAACAGCGACGAGCGCCAGCGCGACCCGATGCAGCCCTGGCTGGTCGCGCCCTGCGACCTGCAGGCGGTGAAGGCGGCCGGCGTCACCTTCGTGGCGTCGATGCTGGAGCGGGTGATCGAGGAGCAGGCGCGCGGCGATTGGACCAAGGCCGAGGAGATCCGCAAGCGAATCACCGGCATCATCGGCGACAACCTCGCGACCGTGAAACCGGGCTCGCCCGAGGCGCAGAAGGTGAAGGACGTGCTGCTCGCCGCCGGCGCCTGGTCGCAGTATCTCGAAGTCGGCATCGGCCCCGATGCCGAGATCTTCACCAAATGCCCCGCGATGGCCTCGGTCGGCCTCGGCGCCGATATCGGCCTGCATCCGAAGTCGCAGTGGAGCAACCCGGAGCCGGAAGTCGTGCTGGCCTCCAACAGCCGCGGCGAGGTGGTCGGCGTTACCCTCGGCAACGACGTGAATCTCCGCGACTTCGAGGGCCGCTCGGCGCTGCTGCTGGGCAAGGCCAAAGACAACAACGCCTCCTCGGCGATCGGACCCTTCGTGCGGCTGTTCGATGCCGGCTTCACCATCGACGATGCGCGGCAGGCCGTCATCACGGTCAAGGTGATCGGCACCGATGGCTTCGTCATGGAAGGTTCCAGCAGCATGGCGAAGATCAGCCGCGATCCGCTCGATCTCGCCGGCCAGGCGCTCAATGCCACGCATCAGTATCCGGACGGCTTCATGCTTTTCTGCGGCACCATGTTCGCGCCGGTGCAGGACCGCGAGAAGCCGGGCATGGGCTTCACCCATCATGTCGGCGATGCGGTCAGCATCTCCTCGCCCAGGCTCGGCACCTTGTGGAACCGGGTCGATCACTCCGACAAGATCGCGCCCTGGAGCTTCGGCATCAATGCGCTGATGCGCAATCTCGTGCACCGGCAGTTGCTCGGATGACGGAGAGCGTCGACGCGGTCGTCGTCGGCGCCGGGGTCATCGGCCTCGCGATCGCCCGCCGCCTGGCGCTGGACGGGCGCGAGGTGCTCGTGCTGGAGCGGCATGACGCGATCGGCAGCGAGACCAGCTCGCGCAACTCCGAGGTCATCCATGCCGGCATCTACAACCTGCCGCGCCGGCTCAAGACCACGCTCTGCGTCGCCGGCCGTGCGATGCTTTACCGCTACTGCGTGGAGCATGGCGTCCCGCACGCCCGGCTCGGCAAGCTGATCGTTGCCGCCGAGCCGGCCGAGATTCCGAAGCTCGCCAAGATCAAGGAACAGGGCGAGCTCAACGGCGTCGATGACCTGGTCTGGCTGACCGGCGACGCCGCGATGGCGCTGGAGCCGCAGCTGGTCTGCGTCGCCGCCGTGCTCTCGCCCTCGACCGGGATCGTCGATGCGCATCAGCTGATGTTGGCGCTGGAGGGCGATCTCGCGGACGCAGGTGGATTCGTGGTGCTGAAGGCGCCGGTCGAAGCGGGCGAGGTGCGCAACGACGGGATCCGCCTTTCCGTCGGTGGCGCGGAGCCGATGCAACTCCAGGCCAAGGCCGTGATCAACGCCGCCGGCCTCGGCGCGATGGACCTGGCACGCGCGTTGAAGGGGCTGCCGCCGCAGTATGCCGCGCCGCTCTGGTTCGCCAAGGGCAACTACTTCCGCCTGACAGCCAAGGCGCCGTTCAGCCGGTTGATCTATCCGATCCCGGTCCCCGGCGGGCTCGGCACGCATATGACCCTCGATCTCGCCGGGCGCGCCCGCTTCGGCCCCGACGTCGAATGGGTGGACGGCCTGGATTACGCCGTCGATCCCCGGCGCGGCGACGGCTTCTACGCGGACATCCGCCGCTATTGGCCCGACCTGCCCGACGGCGCGCTGGCGCCGGACTATGCCGGGATCCGGCCGAAGCTGGGACCCGCGGGCTCGCCCATTCTCGACTTTCGCATCGAGGGCCCGGCGCAGCATGGCGCGCCGGGCCTGGTCAATCTCTTCGGCATCGAATCGCCGGGGCTGACGTCCTGCCTGGCGATCGCCGAGCATGTCGCGGGCTTGCTCGGCGAAAGCGATCGAATCCAAAGACGCGCATAGGGGAGAGCATCCATGAAATTCTTCGATCTCAAGGGCAAGGTCGCGATCGTGACCGGCGGCAACGGCGGCATCGGTCTCGGCATGGCCAAGGGGCTGGCCGCAGCCGGTGCCAAGATCGCGATCGCGGCGCAGAACGAAGCGAAAGCCAAGGGCGCCATCGCCGAGATCGAGAAGCTCGGTTCTGAGGCGACCTTTTTCAAGTTCGACGCCGGCAGCGAGGAGGATTGCCGCAAGATGATCGCGGCAGTCGCGGCCAGGCTCGGGCGGATCGATATCCTGGTGAATTGCTCCGGGATCGCGATCCGCAAGCGTCCGGAAACCTATACCGATGCCGAATGGCACAAGGTGATGAACATCAACTTGACCGGCGTCTTCGCCTGCTGCCAGGCGGTCTACCCCGAGATGAAGAAGGTGGGCGGCGGCAAGATCATCAACATCGGCTCGCTGATGTCGGTGTTCGGCGGGCCGCTGAGCCTGCCCTACGCCGCCAGTAAGGGCGCGGTGGTGCAGATCACCAAGTCCTTGGCGGTGGCATGGGCCAAGGACAACATTCAGGTGAATGTGATCCTGCCCGGCTGGTTCGACACCGAGCTCACCGTGGCGGCGCGGGAGCAGATGGAGGGCCTGGACGAGAAGGTCCACACCCGGACCCCGGCCGGCCGCTGGGGCCGCCCCGACGAGTTCGCCGGCCTTGCCGTCTTCCTGGCCAGCGAAGCCTCCAGCTACGTCACGGGCTCGGCGGTCACCATCGACGGCGGCTACTCGGTCGCGGGCTGACCGATGGGCTTGAGCCCGGATTAACGGATGACCCGAAGTCATCTTGATATGTCATTTTGCCATCGAATTTTCGGCGCTTGTGGCCGGAAGACCAGGGTTTAAGCTGATTGTCCCGGCATAAGCGGGGCGTCGATCTCGCAAGACCGGCATTTATCTGCTGTGAACAGGGGAGATCAACATGGCTTATCGCAACGATCCGGATCGCTTCCATCCTGCGATCCCGGGCCTGGTGGAGGCGCTGGAAAAGCGCCGCATCGACCGGCGCGAATTTCTCCGTACCGCAACGTTGCTCGGGATGTCGGCATCCATGGCCTACATGGTCGCCGGCTGCGGCGAAGAGAAGAAGGAACAGAAGGAAGCGTCGAAGACTCCCGGCGCGCCCAGGAAGGGCGGCACCGTCCGTATCGGCGCTCGCGTTCCGGCGGTGGACAATCCGCCGACCTTTTCCTGGGTCTATGACTCCAACATCGTCCGACAGGCCAATGACTATCTGACCCGGACCGGCGGCGACAACGTCACGCGCCCCTGCCTCTGCGAGTGGGAAGCCAGCGAGGACCTCAAGAGCTGGACCTTGAAGCTGCGCAAGGACGTGAAGTGGTCGAACGGCGACCCGCTGCTCGCCGAGCATGTCGTCTGGAACATCCAGCGCTGGCTCGACCCCGCCGTCGGCTCCTCGGTTCTCGGCCTGTTCAAGGGCTTCATGCTCAAGGACAAGGACACCGGCGAGAAGGACGACAAGGGCAATCCCAAGATGACCACCGAGCTCTGGGATGCCAATGCGATCGAGAAGAAGGACGATCACACCATCCTGCTGCACGGGCAGGCCGCCATGCTGGCGATGCCCGAGAATCTCTTCCACTATCCGGCCCTGATCCTGCACCCGAAGGACAACGGTAAGTGGGGCGTGGGTGCCATCGGCACCGGCGCCTTCGAGCCCACCGAGATCGAGGTCGGCAAGAAAGCCGTGCTGAAGGCGCGCAAGGAATACTGGGGCGAAGGGCCCTATCTCGACGAGGTGCAGTTCATCGACCTCGGCGACGACCCGGCGACCAAGTTCTCGGCCCTGGCGGCCAAGCAGGTGGACGGTCTCTACGATCCGGACATCAAGATCTTCGAGCAGTGCAAGAAGCTCGAGCATATCGAGGTGCACACCGTCACCACGGCGCAGACCGCCGTCGCCCGCATGCATGTCGACAAGGCGCCGTTCGACAATCCGAAGGTCCGCAAGGCGGTCCGCATGGCGATCGATCCGGAGGCGGCGCTGAAGATCGCGCATCGCGGCCTGGGTGCGCCGGGCGAGAGCCATCACGTGGCGCCGGTCCATCCGGAATATGTGAAGACGGATTTCAAGTACAACGACCCGGAAGGCGCCAAGAAGCTGCTGGCCGAAGCCGGCCATCCCGATGGCATCGATGTGACCCTGCAGTGCAAGAAGGACCCGGATTGGGAGCCGACCGCCTGCCAGGCGATGGTGCAGATGTGGGAAAAGGCCGGCATCCGCGTGAAGCTCGAAGTTCTGCCGTCGGCCCAGTACTGGGACGTCTGGACCACGGTTCCGTTCGGCTTCACCACCTGGACCCACCGCCCACTCGGCGTGATGGTTCTGGGCCTCGCCTATCGCACCGGTGTCGCCTGGAACGAGAGCAACTACGCCAATCCGAAGTTCGACGAGCTCATCACCAAGGCCG
>JAYSFH010000194.1:0-5209 GCA_041913405.1 Dongia sp.
AGCATCGGCGAGTTCTGCAGGATCGGCGCCGCGACCTTAACCTCGATGTCGCGCGCCAGCGCCTGCACCACATGCGCGGGCGCATCGATCGACTGGTTCAAGGCACGGGCGATCGCCTCGCGCACCCGGCCCGAATTGTCGATGGCAAGCGCCTCGATGGTCTCGATGGTGAGCGCCTGCTTCTTAGCGCTGAGCGCCGGCAGAGCGACCGGGCGCGCTTCGCCGAGCTTCTCGCCCACGCGCGCGCGCACATCGTCGTCGAAATCGCGGGCCAGCTCGAGATCGGCTTCGCGGGGGGCGTGGTGATTGGCGGCGACCGCCATCCGCACGCCGGCGTCCTGGTCGCGGCAGAGGAAGAACAGGATTTCGGGCGCCACGTCTTCCCGAGCGGCCAAGTCGCGGCGCGCGCCGACGTCGGCGCTGCTCGCCAGCCGTTTTGCTTCCTCGTATTGCATTCCCTCTCCGGCGCAGCCCGACTCCGCGCTTGAGCGGGTCCCCGGGACCGCCCACCACTATTAACCGTATCCGGCGTTAAAAACGTATTACCAAATCGTTTTAGCCGTCCAGGCCGGACTGGCTAAAGGACTGGGCGCTATCGTCTTTCGCCTGCCGCCGACCCGTGCTAGAGACCAATCTGAAACCCGGCGCCGAAATCTCGATTGGAGTGATGCTTGAGCGACGACCTCCGACTTTGGACCACGGACGAGCAAGGCCAGCGCGTGCTGCGCGGGCTGACCGTCGAGCAGACCGAATGGTACGAGGAATATACCGAGAAGGAGCTGGCGCAGCGGCTCGGCGTCTCCAAGCCCTGGGCGACCCCGGAGGCCTTCGAGGCGGACAAGGCGCGCTGGAAGGAACTCAACCGCACCCATGAGCTGGCGCGGGCCGAGGTGATCCACAGCGACGACAACAAGCGGATCGCCGAGGAGGAGGCCAAGCCCGGCTTCAAGCGCGCGAAGCGGCGGTATTAGGTCCTGCGGCAGCCTGTCGCCCGCGACCCCCTTGCAATTCGGCGAAATCGTCTCTATATGAACGCCTGTCGATAGACGGCCGGAATGATTTGGGCCCGCGCTGAAGACTCCCTTCCTCGGAAGCTGCTTCGCGCCACGCTGATATCTTCTCTCCTGAAAAACGCAAATTCGACGGCCTGCATTCGTGCCGGCAGCATTAGACAATTGTTTGAGAAAGGGTTTCCCATATGGCTTCGGGAACCGTGAAGTGGTTCAACGTTCAGAAGGGCTTCGGCTTCATTACCCCCAATGACGGTGGTAAGGATGCCTTCGTCCACATCAGCGCCGTCGAGCGCGCCGGGCTTGGCAGCCTGCGCGAGGGCCAGAAGGTCAGCTACGAGCTGGTCTCCGACCGCAAGACCGGCAAGATGTCGGCCGACAACCTGCAGGACTTGGACTAACCATCCGAGATTCCGGAAGGGAACAACCGGCAGTCTTTTGCTCGCGTCGACCACGGATGTACTGGCGGCAGAGTTGAAGACCCGGATGGCAGCCTGATCCGGAGGGTGCGCGCCGCGCTTCTCCTCTCTCAGGGAAGACAGGCGAGGCGTTGCACCATGGGAGCCCCGCGCGCGGACCCGCCAGGGTCGGTCGCGGGGTTTTTCGTTCGAGAAACGGCCAGTCTTTTAAGAAGGAATGGCATCGTGATGACCAGAGGAAGACAGAGCATGCGTTATCTGGGCGGCCTGCGTGGCGCGGGCACTTTGCGCTGCAAGGGCCAGGACGTGGCCCCGGCGGACTACGCGCTGGACGGCTACCTGATCCCGCCCGCGGGCGTCGCCGGCAGCGGCGAGATCCGCATGACCCCGGAAGTCCTGAAGAAGGTGTTCGGCCGCCGCGACCTTGAGCTGGTCACCGAGAACGGCCGCGCCCTCGCCTTCCGCTTCTCCGACAAGAAGCTCCATGCCGGCGACGACGCCGCGCATATCGACGTGACCGGCGGCCTGCCCGAGGCGAAGAACTGGCGCGCGGCCTGAGTGCCGCGCCGCCGTCCCACGCACCAACTATTCGTCGTTCTTGCGGCTTTGGGTGCGGAGCAGGACGGAAGACGGCTCGACCCGCGGGTGGTCGCTGTAGTCGTGGTAGAACAACAGGATCATGTTGACCTTGTCGTCGTCCTCGGAGAGCGGCAGGAAGACGACGTCCTCATTCTCGACCGAGCCGTCCGCCACTTCGAAATCGCCGCGGTAGCAGAACGGCGCCCGGTGCTCGACCGGGTACTGGTAGTGCTGGAAGGCGAGCTCGCGGTTCGGTCCGAAATAGCCCTCGCCCACCGAGCGGCCGGTGGGATCGTAGCCGCGCAACGCCGCTTCCTCGGTGCCGACCAGGCGATAGACGAAGCGCCGCTCGTCCGGCACCACGTCGATCAGGCTGACGCGCGGAAGATAAGGTTTCAGCTCGGCGGGATCGATGTCGGCGCGGGACGGCATCCGCCGCGTCCCCGCCTTCGAGCGCCAATAGGCCACCACCGCCCGTACCTCCGGATGGCACTGGGCGATCAGCGCCTCGATCTCGGCCGCGGTGGGACTCTTTGAAGCCAAGGACGAACCTTTCCTGGCGCGGGAATCGGCGTCGCGCGGAAGCGACGTTGCAAACTGTACAATCTCAGCGGGAACGGCAAGGGGTTTGGGAAACCGGCAGCGGTTCCTATTGGCCCTGCCAATACTCGGGCGGAATGGCGCGAGTCTCGTCGGTCAGCAGCGGATTGGGGATATCGAAGCGCCGGCGCTGCTCGAGATGGGTCTGCTCGAAGATCGCCTTGATGGCAGGATGATTCTTGAAATAGGCCATGAAGCTGCCGTCGGCATAGGCCTTCTTCAGCCCGTTCTCGAGATCTTCGGCCAGCGCGCCGTTCTCCTTGTTGACGAAGAAGAAGCTGGTGAAGGGGTAGACGATCAGCAGGTCGTTCTCCACCGCGAGGCCCGGATGCTTGGCCGCCTCGGTGGGCGCTTCATGGGCGCCGCGCAGGAAGCAGTCGAAGCGGCCGCGGTCCAGCATCTCGAACAGGGAGTCGTAGGGCGCGGTCTCGAGCTTGAAGCCGGCGGCATCCAGCACCTTCACGTCCGACCAGCCGGGATCCTGGCCGATCGAGAGCTGGCGCAGGTCGTCCAGACTCCGCACCGCGCTGAACGCCGGCTGGCGATCGGGATTGATGACGCAGATCCGATAGCCGTCGAGCCCGCGCATCACCGGCACGCGGACCGCGCGGAAGCGCTGCTCGTAGTCGGCCGAGGTGCCGGTCCAGATGAAGTCGACATGCCCGAGCTCGAGCTCGCGGGCGGCGCGGGTCTGCGACATCTCCTCGCTGGTGGGTTGGAGCACGGTGTCGCGACCGGATTCCTTCAGCGCCAGCTCGATCAGCCCCAGCGCATACTGCCAGCGCGGGCTGTCCGGGCGCTTGGGATAGGTGAGCACGGCCGGATCGGCGGCGGCCCCGGCCGCCAGCGCCAGACAAGAGAGGACAAAAGGCAAAGCCAGGCGCAGGCGCATGATCTCCCCCTTTTGGAAGGAGTTTACTCCCATGGCCCGCTGCGATGCCAGCGGCAAGCCACCGGTGGAGCATCCCGCTATGCAGCGCAACCGAAGCGGATGGCGCAGGCGGCTCAGGCTTCCTTGGCCTGCACCGTGGCGGGCGGCTGGTACCCTTCATAGGCGCGCTGGATGCCGATCTGGTCGGCGATGAAACGCGCGTCGTGCCAGACGCCCCAGATGAAGCTCGACCCTCTCCGTGACAGCCAGGGCAGGCCGACGAAATAGAGGCCGGGCACTTCCGAGATGCCGCGGCTGTGCTTGGGCTTGCCGTCGGCGCCGAGCACGTCGAACTTCAGCCAGCTGTAATCGAGCGCGAAGCCGGTCGCCCAGATGATCGTGGTGATGCCCTCCTGCTTCAAATTGAGGGCGCGGATCGGCGTGGTGACGCAGGCGGGATCGGGCAGGATCACGCGCGCCGCAGGCTCCGGCGGCAGGTCCATGCCGGTGCGCGCGATATAAGCATCGGCCTCGTCGAGCACCGCGAGATAATCGGCATCGCCCTTGGCGAGGTTGGCGGCGATGTCCGGCGCGAAGGTGAGCACGCCGTCCCCATTGGAACTTACGGTGTAGGCCGTCGTCGTGCCGACCAAGGTCATGCCGCGCGATGCCAGGCGGCGGAAGTCAACGGTGTTGCCGCCGTAAGCGCCCGAGACGGCGATGGTGACATGCTCGGCGCCGGCGGGCGGCGTGGTGATGTCCCACTTGCCCAGCACGCCCAGCCACCAGCAGTAATCGCGGCCGCGATAGGCGCGCGGCGGCCGGCCATGCGGGCCGACCGAGATGAAGACGCGGCGGCCGGCGCGCAGCAGCTCGTCGGCGATCTGGGTGCCGGAACTCCCCGCTCCCACCACCAGCACCGCGCCTTCGGGCAGCTCGGCGGGATTGTGATAGCTGGTCGAATGGATCTGCTTCAGGCCCGCCGTATCGGGAACGATCGGCGGGATGATCGGGATCTGGAACGGACCGGTGGCGGAAACGACGCGGCGCGCTTCGATGATGCCTTTGGAAGTTTCGACGCGGAAGCCGGGCTTGCCTTGCAGCGCCGCGACCGAGGTGACCTCGACGCCTTCGCGGATCGGGGCGGCGAACTTCTTCGCATAGGCGACGAAGTAGTCGGCGACGGCCTCCTTGCCGGGGAAGCCTTCGGGGTCGCTGTCATGCTCCAGGTTCGGGAAGCGGTCGTGCCAGGCCGGACCGTTGGCGACCAGGCTGTCCCAGCGCCAGGAGCGCCAGCGCTCGGCGATGCGGCCACGCTCCAGCACCAGGTGCGGCACCCCGGCCTTGCCGAGATGCTCGCTCATCGCGACCCCGGCCTGGCCGGCGCCGATCACGAGGGTGTCGATAGTTTCAGTCGCCATCGCAGGGATCCTTCAGGGCGGAGCGGATGATCAGCAGGCTACGGCAATCGCCTGCATAGGAAAAATATGAAATTTCGAAGCGCTGGTTCGGATGTTCCTATGCTCCCAGCAAAGGCGTGGATCCCCGGGTCAAGCCCGGGGATGACTGCGGAGGGGTTGCTGGCCTCATCATCCTTCTTCCCATTCGGAACTTTTCGGAGCGGACCAGCGTTTCGAACGCTCCGGTGGCTTGGGGTCCCACCGCAGCGGGGATCTCGCACACCACGGCATAGGGGAATGCCATGGCCAGACGCGCGCGCAAGAAAGCTC
>JAYSFH010000194.1:5219-7186 GCA_041913405.1 Dongia sp.
CCAGAACCGGCGCCATTCGACCCGCTGCGGCGGGATGCGGATTACCTCACCGCCATCGCGCGCCGGCATGCGGCGATCGCGCTGGCGGGTCCGATCGAGACTCGGGCGGCGCGGCTCGAAGCCTGCCGCCTGGTCTGGATCAACTATGCCGCGGCCTTCAACGCCAGCGCGGCGATCCAGAAGCGTTTCGCTGACGACCTGCAGGAGATCACCCGGGCGTTGATGGCCGAGCAACAGGACGGCGGTATCGCCCTGCCGGAGGCCGGCGCCTCGATCCTCACCATCGAGGAGCTGCGCCCGCTGCTGCGGCAGATCATCGGGCAGTAATCCATCACCGGCCGCGCTTCTTCTCCAGCGCCTTCAGGCTCGCCATCAGCGGCAGCTGCAGCTCATTGGGGTCGTGCTTCCGGCCCTTCCCTTTCGCGCCGGCTTTCGCGGCTTTCGCCGGGGGCGCGACCTCGCTCATGCTGGCCCCGAAGGCGGCGCCGGATTGCAGGACCTGGCGCACCGCCTTGATGAAGCGGTTGCGGATCCGGACGTTGGTCTCGTCCCACCCGGTCTCGTTGCCACCGGGGCCGAGCTTGTCGGCGCGCAGCGATTCCCAGAGCGCCGCCATGAAGGGATCGGTCGACTTCTTCGGCATCACACTCACTCAAGGTTGCGACGGGCGATCGGGGCGCGGTTTCCGGCCGCGACACCGGGACCTTTACCACCCCACCGTTTCGAGCCCCGTTTTTCTGCGATAAGTCTTTGAGGATCGAGTGCAATATCCTGGTCGTTCGGGTGAAAGCGATTCCGCCTGGGGTAAAGGCCCTGTAAAGGTTCCGCTGGATTGGTTCCGGGCTTTACGAGGAAGCATTGTACCGCATTCGTTCGCTTGCGTCACCCGCGCTTGCGGTTCGGCGCATTCGAGCAACACAGGTGAGACGATGACACGCGAAGCCAGATGCTGCTGCGGCGCCTGTGCGATCCAGGTGAAGGGCGAGCCGGCGATCAACGGGATCTGCCACTGCACCGACTGCAAGCGCCGCACCGGCTCCGCCTTCGGCTGGTCCGTCTATTTCAAGAACGAGCAGGTGGCGGCGACGCTCGGCGCCTTCCGCACCTTTTCGCCGGCGGGCAAGGCGCCGAACAGCGGCGTGGCGGACTGGCAGGAGCGCGTGTTCTGCGGCAAGTGCGGCACCACCCTCTCCTGGCGCTCGGCGGATTTCGCAGGCCTGACCGGCATCGCCGGCGGCTGCTTCACCGACCCGCTGCCGGAGCCGACGCTGACAGTCGAGAACGCGACCCGCTGCGCCTGGGTGACGCTGCCCAAGGGGTGGAAGACGGGGTGGTGACGGGGGCGCGACGAGACTGGACTCAGTCTTGTTTGAAGAACTCGGCGCCGTCGTCCGTGCTCAGGCGGCCGCCTTTCCACTCCGCGCTCCATTCGTCCTTGAAGAAGCCCTCGGTGGTCGGATCATAGCAGGCGGGCTCCTTCCGCTCGATCATGATCTCGCCGTCGCGCGTGAAGGAGAGCGTGCTGCCGTCGATCGTGACGCGGTAGTTCTGCACCAGCAGGGCGAAGGCGGCCCGCACATTCTCGTCGCAGCCTTTGACGGACCATGTTTTGTTGAAATTCACTTTGTACTTCGATCGCACTTGCGCGGTCCCGTCGCGCCGGACCGTCAACAAGTCATCCCATTCATGATAGCCGGCCTGTTGTTCAAAAGTCTCCCGACCATAGTAGGCGAAGGTGCCGTAGGGTTCCGGCTTCGCTTGCGCCAGCGCGGGTGCTTCCTCAGCACCCGCGACCGGCAGACCCAGAACGCCGGCGAACAGCGCCGCCGTCAGCCCTATCACAATGCGCATGTCCCCTCCCCCGATTGCCAGCAAGGGTAGCATTCGACGCTTGAGATTGTCGAGTTGCCGGCCCGGCGATCGAGCGTCCGTCCGGGTTGCCGCCGCCGCCGCCGCGGTCCTAGAAT
>JAYSFH010000195.1:0-7145 GCA_041913405.1 Dongia sp.
TTCATGCGTTCCTCCCGAGCAGGATGTCGCGGATGATGTCGGCACAGCGTTCGAGCTGGGCACGCCGTTCGGCATCGAGACGCCCGCGGACCGCGATTTCGATGTCGGGCGTGACCGGGATCCGCCACCATTCCTCCGCGCGTGCCCGCCGCGGTGCCGGGTCGGCGGCCCGCGCCGCTAGCGCCTCTTCCAGCGCGTCGAGCCCGGTCGGGGGCGGAGATGGGGACGCGGCCGCGGCCGTCCCGGTGGCCTCCTGCCGCAGTCGCCGGATGTAGTCGACGGCATCGGTCCCGGACGCGGCGGCCAGCACAGTTGCATCGGGCTCCGGCGTCAGTGCTCCGGCCTTCGCGGCGTACTCGGCGATGCGTTCGGGACCGGCGACGAGCAGTTCCTGCCGGATAGTGGCCAGCGGCATGCCGAGGAGGTCGCGCATCGCGCGGATCGCCAGCAGGCGCTGCAGCGTGTCGGCGGGATAGCGCGCACCCGGACCGCGATTGAGCGGCGCGGGCAGCAGGTTCTGGGCGACCCAGGACCGGATGGTCCGTGGCTGCAGGCCGGATGCGGCGGCCAGTTCGGCAAGGGTGGGTTCAGCGATCACGGAGCAGAAGGTGGTCTCGCAATGACGACATGTCAATATGTCGAATTGACGGGAATTCTATCTCCGGTAGATGATAGCGAACGAACGGATTTGGCTCCGGTTCGGCCGGAGGCGGTCCGTCGATCGTCGATCGAGGAGACGGAGCAGGCTGATGCTGGAGTTGGGTGGTATCCGCGAGCGGGACCTCGACATCGCCCTGGCGGCCGCGCTGCATGGCGTGACTGCGGTCAGGGACAGACTCTTCGTTCCCGCCGGGATCGTGGCTGACGGGCATGTGCTGGAAGAGATCCGCGTCTCGGCCTTCTCCGATGCCGGAGAAACCGATGTGCTGATGATTGTGCGCCTTCCGTCCGGCGCTCGCTGTGCCTTGATGATCGAACACAAGATCGATGCGGCGTTTCAGCCCGAACAGGCACTGCGCTACCGGCTCCGCGGGGCGCGGGGATTGGCGTCGGATGGCTGGGCCCAGTTCGCCACGATCCTGATCGCGCCAGCCGCGATCGCGGATCTGCAGCCGCCCGATGACTGGGACGTCTGCCTGAAGCTCGAGGATCTCGCTGGCTGGGCCGAGGGCATACCCGACACGCAGGCCCGGTTCCTCGCGCTCGTCTACGGGGAGGCGGTCCGGAAGTTCGTCCGCATGGCGCGCGAGTATGATGAAGCCGCGACGATCTTCTGGACGAACTACCGGCGGACGGCGCTGGCAGAGCTGCCGCCGGGGAGCGAGATCTCCCGCCTGCCCGAGCGCGTCGGCCGGTTCGCTCCCTGGCCACGCTTTCATCTGCCGGAAGGATCGCAGCTCCGGCAGTTGGAGCACAAATCGGCGCAAGGCGTCGTCGACCTCACCTTTCCCGATGCAGAACCGGATGAGGTCGGCGCAATGGTGGGGCCGCTTCTGCCGGCCGGCGCTCGGGTCGTCCGCGCTGGTCGGTCGACGGCGATCCGGCTATCCGTGCAACGGCTGGAGCCGCTCCAGGCATTCAACGCGCAGATTGAGGCGGTGCGCGCGGCGGTTGCGGCGGTGATCCGTCTTCATGAAGTGGACCGTGGGATCGACGGGTAAGACGATCAGAGCCTGCTCAGCACAACAAGATCGTTGTGGGACGTCGACTCTCTGCCTCGCGTTTTCCGTCAACTTCTGCCGGCACGCGCACGGATTGACCGGCCAAGTCGACCTGTGGTGACGTTGGCTCTCGTTGCAGTTGGGAGGGGCTTGCGCGATGAAAGCATGCCGAGGCGCTCCGCTCTGGCGGATGCTCGGGGGGGCTTGCGCGCTTGCCGTATCCACAGGTTTCCCATCCGCGGCGTGGTCGCAGGGACTGTCGTCGACGTCTCCGACCGTGCCTGTGCCCATAGGATCCTTGGTGCCATCCGCAGGCGGTGGCCCTGGATGAAGCACCTGATCCCCGAGGGTGCCTACGATCGGCGGCAGTTGCTCGGCAAGGCGGCATATCGCGACTTCGTGATGGAGATCGTCCGCCGCATCGCTACGGAACCCGGATTCAAGGTTCTGCCCAGGCTCTGGGTAGTCGAGCGGACCTCGCCTGGGTGTGCCGCTACTGCCGTCTCGTTCGCGATTATGAAGAACGACCGGACGTCTCGGAGGCCATGATATTCGTCGCCATGGGTAGCCTTCTCGTCAGAGGCCTCGCACACCCTTTACATTTCCAAACGGACTCTAAGAAGGCGGCCATCACCGGACGGTTACTTCATGTAGCCGGAGGTGGCAGATGCAGCGACGCCGATTCGGGCGTGACAATCAGGAGGTCACCCTTGGGTTCCGGCCAAGACCGCGCAGCATTGCAGTTGCGGCTTGCCAAGGCCTCTGGCGATAAGTATCCTATATATTCGATAGCGCTTCGGGACGATATAAAAGCGCTTTGGCTGCGTGGAGGGGGAAGACGATGCAAAAGGCCGGTGGGATCATTGCGCTTGTTGCTGGAATTTTCGCGACGATCGCTGCAGTAATAACGTTGCTCTTGGGCGGTGTGGGCGCTGCTGTTCAGGCAGACAACGCTTCTACAGTTATCGGCTTGGGCTGGGGCGGGATTGCATTCTCATTCCTTGTCATTGTTCTGGGCGCAGTTTCTATGGGGGCGAGCAGTCGAGTGCCTGGCGTTATGCTGATCCTCGCCTCCATAGCAGGTGCCATCCTTGGAGGCACTTTGGTAGCCGTCTGCCTCGCGCTTGCCCTGATTGGTGGGATTTTGGCGACGTTCGGGTCGAAGAAGCTGCCGGCAGCGCTGGAATCCCAATCTACAAAGCAAACATCCTAGAATCTTGACTGATAGCTTCAGAAACTACCGGAAACGCGTGATCGATCATGGTGCAAGTTCGATTACTGCCAGACTCCAGCGCCTATTCGGCGACGTATGGGGCTAGAGCACAATTGCCCTGCGGACAGGCATGCATTGAGCGCGACGGCCGTGGGAGAGAGTAGAACATTGCTTGGCCCCGGTTCTTGTTAAGGGGCTGAACTGACGTGCATTCAGTGGTGTTGCCGTGAACTCCGCGTGGATGATGCTGTTAGGATCTGTTTATCAAGCTAGAATGGGGGGGGCAAATGATGAAGAAATTTCTCAAGATTATAGCAGGAATATTCGTGTTGCTCATATTGATAGGATTTTTCATGGACAAAGATAAGGCGGTCCGCGATCCAGCGGCTGCTAACTCGGTTTCCTCCCCAAGTTCTAACGCGACAACTTCTGAATCAACAAAATCTCCGACGCCGAGCGAGCGCATGCAATCTTTGATGCCTCCAGCACAAGTGGCACTCATTGAGAGTGTTGAATCTGCTCGACGACAGTATGCGGCCGGAGCCAATGATATGGCTAAAGGAGCTGCTCGCCCCGCTCGCGCGCAGTCGATCTGTCGTGCTCTGAGCGGTCTGATGGTAGACGATTGGGTGGGAAGGGTGAAGATCTTATCGACGAATTCAGATGGAAAGGGAGTTCTGGGAGTAGAGATAGGGACTAAGATTAACGTTAAAACATGGAATAACGCACTATCAGATGTCGCTGATAGAACCCTAATAGAGCCTTCCACACAGCTATTTTCCTACGCGTCGTCCCTTAGGCAAGGTCAAATAGTCCGATTTTCTGGAACATTTTTCCGAAGTGAAACTGATTGCATAGAAGAATCGAGCATTTCATTGTCTGGGTCGATTCGAGAGCCAGATTTTGTGTTTCGGTTCAATTCGGTATCTGCGGTTGATTAATGTTGTTGTCTGTATGTGCGGAGAGGGTAATCGGCTTCTGTAATCGGCCGTGATCGTCAAGAGGCTGGTTATTCCCTGATCGGCAGGCTTCAGGCTTCTGTTCGTGGTCGGCTCGGAGGCCGCCACATGAATGGGTCGGAAGCGGGTGGGCGGGTCAATCTGACAGGCGAGCTCTGGGGCTCACCGATTACCGCGACCTCGCCCCTCCCGCACGGCCCTGCCGGCGGGAACTCGGCGATGATGGTTTGTCAACTCATGCGGCGACCTTTCCGGCGTCCGCGTTGATGCCAGTAGCCATGCGGAACGGCTCCGCATTCAGCCACATTCTATGGAGGATTGTTGCAAGCTTCCTGGCAACGGCGACCACCGCCCGCTTGCGGCCCCGTCGGCGTGAGATCGCCAGGCCCCATGTCTTCAACGACGATGGGCGATTCCTCGGCCGCAGGAGCACATTGGCCGCCTCATAGAGGGCGGAGCGGACCCCTCCATCGCCGATTTTGCTGATCCGGCCGGAACGATCCTGTTCCCCCGATTGATACCGCCGTGGAGTGAGACCGAGATAGGCCCCGACCGATCGAGATTGTGGAAACCGACCGGGGACGTCCATCGCCGTCTTGAAGGTCAAGGACACCACCGGCCCGACCCCGGGCGCGGTCATCAGCAGGCGGCAGACCGGATCTTCCTGCACGGTAGCGCGGATGAGTTGGTCGAGGGCGTCGAGCCGTTCCAGTAGCAAGGCTCGCATGCGCAACAGGCTATCGACGACCGGACCCAGTTCGGGCACCTCGTCCCGCAGCCGCTCGGCCCGGGCGGCGTAGTCCCGACGGCGGACGGCCCCTACCTTCAAGCCGAACAGTTTGAATGTCGCGCGCAGATGATTCTCGATCTGTCTGTGCTGCGTCATCACGAGGCGGCGAGCCGATAGCAGCGCCCGGTCACGTCGGGAGGCATCGCTCTTAACATGAACGGCGCGGAACAAGTTGACGCGGGCGGCCTGGGCGATGCCCCGAGCATCATTGCGGTCCGTCTTGTTGATCTGCCCGTCAAGAAATGCCTTGAGGCGCCGCGTCTCCATGCAGACAACGGGAAATCCGCGCTCTGCCAAGCCGTGATAGATCCATTCCGACAATGGGCAGGCTTCGAGGCCAATTCGCCCGATCTCCACTCCAGCTTGGGCCAGCATGGTCGCGATGGCCTCGGGCGAACTCTCAACGGTCCGCTCCTTTACAACGGTCCCTTGCTCGTCGATCACACAGACAGCGGTCTTTTCCAGCGAAACATCCAGTCCGGCATATCCCTTCATGGCCGTTCCTCCTTCAAGCAGCGGTGCGCAACCCCGTAGGAACAATCTCTTGATTCGTCTCCAGATCGATTACCCAATCTGACAGTGCCGCTCTGAGGGGCGGGGTCTGGCGACCTTATCGGCTCGTGCCTTTGCTGTCGTCTCCCTCGGGTAATTGTCGTTGGCCGGGATGCCGTCGCGGAAGGCGCGGTGCGGTGTCCGCCCACGCATCCCATGGCCCTGGTGCGGCCGCTATCGATTGTAGCCTTGAAAGAAAGAGGTCGAGGGCGGCCTGCTCGCAGTTCTCCCAGCCGACGAAGGCCAGGAATGGCGGATCAGGTAGACGATGCAGGTCTGGACGATGGCCCGAGGCCCTTGCGTTGGCTCCGGCGTCTATCGACACGCGCACCGATTGACCGGCCAAGTCGACCTGTGGTGACGTTGGCTCTCGTTGCAGTCGGGAGGGGCTTGCGCGATGAAAGCGTGCGGAGGCGCTCCGCTCTTGCGGATGGTCGTGGGGGCTTGCGCGCTTGCCGTCTCCACAGGTTTCCCATCCGCGGCATGGTCGCAGGGACTGTCGTCGCCCTTCGTGGTGGGTACCGATACGCTCGACCAGTCTGATGTCGCCGTGATCCGACCACATATGCAGCGACTGCTGACCGCCGGCCGGCCGCACGATCCCATCGCGTTCTCGTCCGGGCAACTCACCGGCACCGTCGTCATCCTTCGCCAGGGAAGAGGGGCAGACGGACGGCTCTGTCGCGAAGTATCGCTGGCATGGGCGAAGGAACGGTTCGTCGCCGAACGTCTCATCACCTATTGCGGCGGGACGCCGACGTGGCAGGCAACCAGGAACGCACTGCAACCGACATTGGTCACACCCTATGGCGAGAAGCTGTTGTCTGACCTGCGCCAGCGTGCCGCCGAGACGTTCGAGGAACAGCAGCGGAGGGAGTATCTCGCCGCGCAGCAACGAGACGCGGCGGTCCGCGAGGCCGAGCAACGGCAGGCCGAGATGCAGGAACGTCGAGACATTGCCGCACGGACGGCTCTGATCGCTGCCGTCCATGCGCGTTTGAGAGCGCAATCGTTGCAAGAGGCTCCGCGCACCGACTGCGATGTCTTGACCGCGCATCCGGATGATCCACTGCGAATTGCCGACCCGGTCGAGCGCAAGGACCGCGATGCTGAACGGGCCATCCCCGCGTGCGTCTCCGCTCTCGCGACCTATCCCTCATCGCCGCGACTACAACTCCAGTACGGGCTCGCGCTGGACAAGGCCGAGCGCTTCGAAGAGGCGGCAGACTGGTACGGCCGCGCTGCCGCGCGCCAATATCCCTATGCCATCTATGCCCTCGGCTGGGCCCACATGCGGGGGCAGGGGGTGCCGAAAAACGAAGGGGAGGGGGCGCGGTTGGTTCGCGAGGCCACCAACTATCAGCTGTCGGTGGCCGAGAACACGATGGGCTTCCTGTTCGAAAACGGGCGGGGTGTGAAGCGTGATCCCGCCGAAGCGGCCCGTTGGTACCGGCTGGCGGCCGAGCAGAGCCGGGCCGTCGCGCAGCACAACCTCGGACGACTGTACCGCGATGGCCGGGGCGTCGATCAGGACGATCTGGCGGCGGTACGGTGGTTCCGGCGGGCAGCCGAGCAGGAGCGCCCGGCGGCAATGTTCGACCTGGGACGCATGATCGAGCGGGGGCGCGGAGTGGCGGAAGACGTCGACGGGGCCATCCGCTTCTACAAGATGGCGGCTCTGCACGATTACCAGCCCGCCGAACAGCATCTGGCCAAGCTCGCCAACGAATCCCAGGCCGCCTTGCGAGCATTGCGGGAACTGGCCGAAGAGCGTCTCGTCATTCAGGCCGCACGCATCGAAAAGCAACGCGAGGAGGAGGCGCGGCTGCAGGAGCAGCGCGACGCCGAGGAGCGACAGCGCAGGGAAATGGAGACCCGCGCGCGGGCCGCAGCGGAGGCCGAAGAACGTCGGCGAGCGCATCTTGAGCGTGTGCGCAGCGAGGGTGACCCCGATGATATCCTTGTAATCT
>JAYSFH010000196.1:0-1184 GCA_041913405.1 Dongia sp.
GACAAGGGCAAGGGCTGCGACACCTTCGGCCCGATCGGCCCCTGGCTGGTCACCCAGGACGAGGTGAAGGACTTCAACAATCTCGACATGTGGCTCGAGGTGAACGGGAAGCGCTATCAGAACGGCAGCACCAAGACGATGGTCTACAAGGTGCCGTTCCTGGTCTCCTATCTCTCGCAGTTCATGAGCCTGCAGCCGGGCGACGTGATCTCCACCGGCACGCCGCCGGGCGTCGGCATGGGCCAGAAGCCGAACCCGATCTACCTCAAGGCCGGGCAGACCATGCGCCTCGGCATCAAGGGCCTCGGCGAGCAGCAGCAGAAGACCGTCGCCGCGAAGTAGTCCGCCATCCACCCTCCCCCATCTTCGGCCCCCGGGCCGGGGGAGGGTGATGCCTCGGCGGGCACCGGCGCACGAAGCGCTGCCGCGCCACGTACCTGTACCGTTTTTGTTCCAGACCACCGCGCGCCGGCCCGCGATGGAACGCCCCATTGGCGCCCTGCTTCTCCGTCGGGTATCTGTTGCTAAAGACCCCAGGGGAACGAACAGATCGTGGCGGTGAAGAAGAAAGCAAAACCGGGCCGCGCCAGCGCCGGGGCGAAGCTCCGGTCGCCGTCCGACGACCTGCGCGCCGATGCCCGCCGGAACCGCGACAAGCTGATCGAGGCCGCGGCGCCCGCCTTCGCCGAGCACGGGACCAACGCGTCCCTGGAGGAAATCGCGCGGCGCGCCGGGGTCGGCATCGGCACGCTCTATCGCCATTTCCCGACCCGCGAGCACCTGGTCGAGGTGGTCTATGGCCGCGAGGTCGAGCAGCTGATCGATGCCGCCGACGCGCTGCAGAAGCGCGAGGCGCCGGACGTGGCACTGGAGCAGTGGATGTTGCGCTTCGTCGGCTATATCGCCGCCAAGCGCGGCATGTCCGAGAGCCTGAAGGTGCTCTATGCCAGCAACTCGGCTTTGTTCGCCCGGGTCTCGGGCGCGGTGCCGCAGACCATGCAGCGGCTGGTCGATGCGGCCGCCGAGGCCGGGCTGATCCGGAAGGACATCCAGAGCTCCGATTTGCTGCAGGTGCTGTTCGGGCTTTACAGCGCACCGGATTCCCCGGACTGGCGCGAGCGCTCGCGGCGGCTGGTCGGCCAGTTGTATGACGGGCTGCGGACGGTTCCGAAGAATCCGAAAAA
>JAYSFH010000196.1:1194-7137 GCA_041913405.1 Dongia sp.
CTAGAGCCCCAGCGAGGCTTCCAGCTCGCGCCTGGTCGGCGGGTTGGCGCCGGCGCGGCTGCAGGTGATGGCGGCGGCGGCGACCGCCTGGTCGAGCAGGATCTTCAACGTGCCGACATCGAGCTTGTTCAGGCCATCGCGCGTGAGCAGGCCGCGTTCGTTCAGCCCCGCCAGCAGGGCGGAATGGAAACTGTCGCCGGCGCCGACGGTGTCGACCACGACGATCCTGCGGCCCGGCACCGCGACCTTGGTGCCGTCGAGCAGCGCCATGGCGCCGTCGGCGCCGAGCGTCATCACCACCAGCTTCGGGCCGAGATTGCGCCAGGCTGCGGCGGAATCCTCGATGCTGCGGTCGGGATAGAGCCAGTCGAAATCGGCGCGGCTCACCTTCACGATGTCGCAAAGCGAAACCCAGGATTCCAGGCGTTCCCGCGCGGCGTCGCGATCCTTGATCAGGTTGGGCCGGACATTGGGATCGAGCGCCAGCACGCGGCGCTTCGACTCGCGCTTCAGCAAGGTCTCGAAAGTGGTCGCGGCCGGCTCGGCCTGGGTCGAGATCGCGCCCAGGCCCAGATGCAGGCAGGCGACGTCGTCGCCGAGTGAAGCCGGCAGATCATGCTCGGTGATGCAGCGGTCGGCGGCGCCGTTGGCGAAGAAGGCGTATTGCGGCTCGCCCTCCGGCCGGTGGCTCACGAAGGCGAGCATGCTGGGATCGCCGGCGCGCTTCACATAGCGGGTGTCCACGCCGTTCTCGTGCAAGGTCCGCAGCAGCAGGTCGCCGAAGAAATCAGTCGAGATCCGGCTGAGGAAACCCGCCGGAGCGGCGAGCCGGCCCAGCCCGATCGCGACGTTGAAGGGCGAACCGCCGGGAAAGGGACGGTAGGCGGGCGCGCCCTCGTGCTCGATCGGCATGAAGTCGATCAGGGCTTCGCCGCATGAGACGATCATCACGATTCCTCGGTATTCAGCCTGTAACCTTCCGGGGCGTCGGTCATAACAGGAAGTGAGCGCATTGACCACGCCCGCCGCCCATGGTCCGATCGAAGCCTGGTGGTGGCGGTGGGGTGCCGGTCGCTGATCGGTGAAGCCATTTGGGGGTCGCCGGCATGCTTTGTCCCGGGTGCAAGACCGAGAACCGCGCGGGCCGCCGCTTCTGTACCGCCTGCGGCCAGCCCCTGCCCGCGGCCTGCCCCGCCTGCGGTTTCGAGAACAGCCCCGAGGACCGGTTCTGCGGCGGCTGCGGCAAGTCGTTGGGTGCGCCGGCCGCGACCGCTGCACCGCCGGCAGCGCCGAGGCCCGAACCCGTCGCCGAGGCGCCGAAGGTCGATATGCCGGTCGGCGAGATCCGGCCGGTCACCATCATGTTCGTCGATATCTGCGGCTACACCAATCTCTCCGGGCGGCTCGATCCCGAGGATACGCATCGGCTGCTGGCGCAGTTCTTCGAGACCGTGGACGCGGTGGTGGTGCGGTTCGGCGGCAGGATCGACAAGCATATCGGCGATTCGGTGATGGCGCTGTTCGGAGCCCCCGTCGCCCATGGCAACGATGCCGAACGCGCGGCCATGGCGGCGCTGGCGATCCACGAGGCGATGCCGGCGATCTCGGCCAAGGTCGGGCAGGATCTCCAGGTGCATATCGGCGTCGCCACCGGCGAGGTGGTGGCGAGCGGCCTCGGCAGCGCCGCGCACAGCGCCTATACGGTGATCGGCGACGCGGTCAACCTGGCGGCGCGGTTGATGGACAGCGCCAAGGCCGGCGAGACCCTGGTTTCCGCCACCGTGCGCCAGGGCGCGGAGCAGGCGATCGCCGCCGGCAGCCTGGAGATGGCCTCGCTCGGTCCGCTCGCCTACAAGGGCATTGCCAAGCCGGTCGAGACCTTCCGCTTGGCGGCGAAGGCCAGCACGGCAGCGGCGGCGAAGAGTGCGGCGCGGCCGCTGGTCGGGCGGCGCGCCGAGCTGGCGCAGGCAACCGCCCTCATCGATTCGGTCGGGGCGACCCGGACCGGCGCCGCCGTCGTGCTGCGCGGCGAGCCGGGCATCGGCAAGTCGCGGCTGTCGGAAGAGCTGGTCAACCGCGCGGCGGCCCGTGGCTTCCATCCCTTGAAGGCGCTGGTGCTGGACTTCGGCGCCTCCCGCGAGCGCAGCGTCGAGCGCGTGCTGGCCACCGGCCTGCTGCAAGGCGTTGCGGGCGGTGACGGCGATCTCGAGCGAAGCCTGGCCGAGACCGGATTCGACGCCGCGGCCCTGCTGTTCCTGCGCGATCTCCTGGATCTGCCGCAACCGGAGGACTCCCGCGCCACCTATGAGGCGATGAGCAACGCCAACCGCAATCGCGGCAAGAGCGAGATGCTTGCCAGGCTGGCGACGCGGGTCGCCGAGGCACGCCCGCTCTACATCTTGATCGAGGACGTGCATTGGTCCGACCCGGTCGTGCGCGGCCATGTGACGGCCCTGGTCGAGGCTTCGGGCAGCGCGGCGCTGATGCTGGCGATGACGACCCGGGTCGAAGGCGATCCGTTCGACGCCACTTTCCGCGCCGGCCTGCGCCGCGGACACCTGACCATCATCGACCTGTCGCCACTGGGTGCGGCCGATGCCGAGAGCATGGCGCATGCGCTGCGGGTCGATTTCGACGATTTCGCACGGCGCTGCATCGAGCGGGCCGAGGGCAATCCGCTGTTCCTGGAGCAGCTGCTGCGCGGCGCCGCCGATCCCAAGCGGCTGCCGGAATCGCTGCAGTCGGTGGTGCTGGCGCGCCTGGACCAGCTGCCGCCCAAGGACCGGCAGGCTTTGCAGGCCGCCTCGATCCTCGGCCAGCGCTTCGAGATCGAGGACCTGGCCGGCCTGATCAATCAGCAGGGCTACGATCCCGGCGAATTGCTGCGCCGGCAGCTGGTGCGGCCGGAAGGCAGCGGTTTGCTGTTCGCCCATGCCCTGATCCGCGACGGCGCCTATGCCTCGCTGACCCGCGAGCGGCGTTCCGCCCTGCACCAAGCGGCGGCGGCCCTGTTCAAGGAGCGCGACGCGGCGCTTTATGCCGAGCATCTCGACCGTGCCGAGGATCCCGGTGCTTCGCGCGCCTATCTCGCCGCGGCCGAAGGCGAAGCCAAGGCCTATCGCGTCGACCGCGCCCTCAAACTTGCGGAGCGCGGTCTGGAAATCGCCAAGAACGCGGAGGATCGCGGCATCCTGGCGCCGGCGGTCGGACGCTATGCGCTCGACATCGGGCTCGGCAAGTCGGCGCGCGCCGCCTTCGCCGTGCTCGCCGAATCCGACAACCCGCAAGCGCGGTGCCGCGGATTGATCGGGCTCGCCGCTTCGGATCGCATGCTGGCGGCGGTCCCGCAGGCGATGGAGAGCCTGGCCGGGGCGGAGCCGATCGCATCGAGCCTGGACGATCCCGCCTTGCTTTCAGAGATCTACTATCAGCGCGGCAACCTGCATTTTGCCCTGGGCCAGGCGGACGAATGCCTGGCCGAGCACAAGAAGGCGCTCGCCGCCGCCGAGCGCGCGGGCCTGCCGGAATGGAAGGCGCGGGCGCGGAGCGGCTTGGGCGACGCCTATTACATGCAGGGCCGATTCAAGAGTGCCGCCGAGGAGTTCATGCAGACGGTGGAGCTTGCGCGGACGAACAACCTGTTGCGCATCGTCTGGCCGAACCAGGCGATGGCCGGCAACACCGCTTTCTATTCGCTCGACTTCGAGAAAGCCTTCGCCCTGGTCGATGGCGCGCGGCAGGTCGCGATCGAGATCGGCGACCGCTTCGGCGAGATGTTCGCCACCGAATGCCGGGCCGTGGCCTTCGCGCTGCTCGGGCGCTGGCCGGAGCTGGAGCCGGTCGTGATCAAGGGCATCGAGATGGCGCGCGCGCTCGGCGCCAAGCGCTATGTCTCGATCCAGCTGCCGCTGCTCGCCCAGGTGCGCCACATCCAGGGACGGCATGACGAGGCCGAGGCGGCGGTCCGCGAGGCGATGGAGATCGCCGAGGAGACCGGGCCGGGTTTCTGCGGCGCGATCGTCTGCGGCATCGCCGCCTGCGTCGAGCGCGACCCGGAGCGGCAGCGGGCGGCGCTGGTGCGGGGCGAAGAGCTGCTGCGGCAGACCGGGCTCTCGCACAACCACATCTGGTTCCGCCTGTTCGCGATCGACTGGGGGCTGCAGCACCAGGACTGGGCGGAGGTCGAGCGCCAGATCGGCCGGCTCAACCAGTATACCGCCGCCGAGCCGCTGCCCTTCGTCGAGCTGCTGATCGAGCGGGCGCGCATCTATATGCAACTCGGCCGGCAGCCGGATGATAGCGGCGCGATGGCGAAGCTGCGCGCGCTCCTGGAGACCGCACGGGATTCGGGCTTCGGACCCGGCTTCGACCTGGCGACCGCCTGACCTTCCGGCCCGGCCCGGACCCCCGGAACTCCCCCAGGAACCTTGGTGGCTTCCCTGGCATTCCTGGTGGGATTCCACTAGATTTTTGCACCGCACCATTTCCGGAGAATCCATGATGCCGAAAGGCCACCCGTTCCACGCCTCGATCCTGCGCGAATACGATATCCGCGGCATTGTCGGGGAGACTCTGAGTGCCGCCGATGCCGAGGCGATCGGCAAGGCCTTTGCGACCATGACCGCGCGGAAGACCAACAAGACCGCGCCGAAGATCGCGGTGGGCCGGGATGGGCGGATGAGCTCGCCGGAGCTGGAAGCCGCCCTGGTCGCCGGCATCAGGTCCACGGGCGCCAGCGCCGTCCGGGTCGGCACCGGGCCGACGCCGATGCTCTACTACGCCGCCGCCGAGCTCCCGGTCGATGCCGGCATCATGGTCACGGGCTCGCACAACCCGCCGACCCATAACGGCTTCAAGATGGTGATCGCCGGCAAGCCGGTCTATGGCGAGATGATCAAGGAGATCGGCAAGATGGCGGCCGCGGGCGACTATGCCAGCGGCAGCGGCGGCGAGGAGAGCAACGACGTCCGCGAGGCCTATACCAAGAAGCTGGCCGCGGCGCTCGACGGCGCCGACATCTCCAAGCTGAAGGTGGGCTGGGATGCAGGCAACGGCGCCGCCGGCGAGATCATGGCGCGCCTCGTGAAGATCCTGCCCGGGACCCACAAGATCCTGTTCGAAGAGATCGACGGCACCTTCCCCAACCACCATCCGGACCCGACCGAGCCCGAGAACCTGCACCACCTGCAGGAGCTGGTGGCCAGGGAGAAGCTCGACCTCGGCATCGCCTTCGACGGCGACGGCGACCGGATCGGCGCGATCGACGCCAAGGGCCGCATCATCTGGGGCGACCAGCTGCTGGCGATCCTGGGCCGCGACGTGCTCGCCAAGCGCCCCGGCTCGACCATCATCGCCGACGTGAAGGCGAGCCAGGCGCTGTTCGACGAGATCGCCAAGATGGGCGGCAAGCCGCTGATGTGGAAGACCGGCCATTCGCTGATCAAGGTGAAGATGGCGGAGACCAAGTCGCCGCTGGCCGGCGAGATGAGCGGCCATATCTTCTTTGCCGACGAGTATTACGGCTTCGACGACGCGCTCTACGGCGCGGTGCGGCTGCTGCGCGCGGTGGCGCGGGCCGGCAAGTCGCTGACCGAGCTCCGCGACCAGCTGCCGACGCTGGTGAACACGCCGGAGATCCGCATCCCCTGCCCCGACGACAAGAAGTTCGCGATCGTCTCCGACCTCGCCGGCGAGCTCCGCAAGGAGGGCGCCGACTTCAACGACGTGGACGGGATCCGGATCAGCAAGGACGGCGGCTGGTGGCTGCTCCGGGCCTCCAACACCCAGGCCGTGCTGGTCGCCCGCGCCGAGGCGCCGGACGAGAAGGTGCTGGCCGGGCTGAAGAGCGACCTCAAGGCGCGGCTCCAGAAGCACGGCGTCGCCTTCGCGGGGTGACCTCATGCGTCATTGCCGGGCTTGACCCGGCAATCTCGCGCCAAATGG
>JAYSFH010000197.1:0-2362 GCA_041913405.1 Dongia sp.
GTCCTGCATGGTGACCTCGATGCCGAGGCCGCCGAACTCGCCCTTGGTCTGGATCTGCATGTCGCCATAGTCCTTGGCGTTCATGTAGGAGGAGTGCGGGTCGAGGCCCGAGAGCATGCCGTTGATCGCGCTCTCGACCAGCGCGTCGTCCTTCACCGGCTCGACGTAAGACGAGCGGATCCGCTCGAACACTTCGCCGAACAGGTTGAGCTGCTCGTAGGTGTTGGTGTCGCCGGTTTTCTCGGCGGTCACGGACTGCGCCGAGACCAGGTCCGGGCGGAAGGCGAAGGCACCGATCGCCACCCCGCCGATCATGGCGGCGGTGGCTAGGAGCGAAGTGCGGAGCATCGGATCTTTGACCTTTATTTGTTGACGGCTTGACTGTCGGTTTTGATTTCTGCGGTGCTGAACCAGGGAACGGGATCGACCGGCTGTCCGTTCCGGCGCAGCTCCAGATAGAGTTTCGGGCGTCCGGCCGCCGATAGGTCGCCGGAGCCTTGTGGTGCTCCGACCGGGGCCATGGAGCCCACCGGTTCGCCGGCGAGCAGCCATTGACCGACCACGGCATCGACCCGGTCCAATCCGGCGAGCACAGTATGATACCCGCCGCCATGTTCAATGATCAATATTTGGCCATAGGAGCGGAACGGTCCCTCAAAGGCGATCCGGCCGTCGAACGGCGCCACGATCTGCGCCCCGGCACGGGTCTCCAGCACCAAACCCTTGGAGGCGCCCCCGGTATCCGTGGCGTCGCCGAAATGTGTCAGGATTCGCCCGCGGGCCGGCCGGCATCCGGGAAGTTGCGGAAACTGGCCGGCTGCTGCATCCGCTGCGCGCTGGGCGGCGCGGCGGCATTGCCCGGCGCGAGCGCGGCGACCTGCTGGCTGGACGGTGCGGGCGGCGCGGCCGGCCCGGTCTCGGCCTTGGCCTTGTTCAAGCGGTCGATCAGGTCCTGCAGGTTCTTGGCCTGGCCGGCGAGCTTTTGCAGCTTGGCCTCGCCCGAGGCGCTTTCGGCCAGGGTCGATTTCTGCGCCTGGCCCTTCTTGCGAAGCAGGCCGGCAAGCCGGTCGTTCTCCTTTGCAAGCTTGGTGACAGCCTTGGCCAACTGGTCGCGCTCCTGCGCCATCTGCTCGCGCATCTCGTGGAGCTCGTTGAGGTCGCTTTGCAAGGACCGCGCCCGGGCGTCGAGCTCCGGCGTGATGATGCCCAGCAGCCGCGCGGTCCGTGCCGCGTCGATCGGCGTTTCGGAGGAGAACAGCAGAGCCTCCGGCGGCTGGGTCGAGAGCCGCTGCAAGGCCAGCACCGCCCGGGTCAGCCGCGCCCGCTCCTGCTCCAGCGCGACCGACTTCTCCTTCTCCTCCTCGGAGAGCGCCGCCAGGGTGTCCTCGAGCTCGGTCACCTGGCTCTCGGTGTCCTGCACCTCATGCGCCGCCTTCACCGCCTCGGCCTGGAGATCGGTGATCTCCTTGTCGAGCGCCGCCGCCTTGGCCTTCAGCGCGTCCTGCTGGGCCTTGCTCTGCTCGATCTGCTTCTGGATCGCGTCCAGTTCCTTCGGCGTCGGTGTCGATTGCGCATAGGCATCGGCGCCGAGCAGGCTCAGCGCGGCAGCGAACAGCAGAGTGCTTCGCTTATTGGGCACTGGCGCGCAGCGCTTCGTCTTTCGTTTCATGGAGCAGCGAATGGCCGGTCATTTCCTTCGGCTGGTCCAGGCCCATCAGCTCCAGGATGGTCGGTGCCACGTCCGAGAGCCGGCCGCCGGCGAGCTTCTTGTTGGAGGCCGGCCCGTTCACCAGGATGAAGGGCACCTGGTTCAGGGTATGCGCGGTGTGCGGCTGGCCGGTCTCGGGATCGGTCATCTGCTCGCAATTGCCGTGATCGGCGGTGATCAGCAGCACGCCGCCCTGTTTCACCACCGCCTCGCGCAGCCGGCCGAGGCTCTTGTCCACCGCCAGCACCGCCTTTTCGGCGGCTTCAAGATTGCCGCTGTGGCCGACCATGTCGCCGTTCGCGAAGTTCACCACCACAAGGTCGAATTTGTCGGATTCGATCGCCGCCACCAGCTTGTCGGTCACTTCCGGCGCCGACATTTCCGGCTGCAGGTCATAGGTCGCGACCTTGGGCGAGGGCACCAGGATCCGCTCCTCGCCGGGGAACAGGGTCTCCTCGCCACCGTTGAAGAAGAAGGTGACGTGGGCGTATTTCTCGGTCTCGGCGATGCGCAGCTGCTTCAGCCCCGCCTCGGAGACGATCTGCCCCAGCGTGTGGCGCATCTCCTGCGGCTCGAACAGGCAGGGCATCAGCTTCGCCAGCGCGCTCGAATACTCGACCATGCCGAGGACCGCGCCGAAGTCGATGACGCGTT
>JAYSFH010000197.1:2372-4138 GCA_041913405.1 Dongia sp.
GGGCGAAAGCCTTGCCGCCGGGAGCGAGGCAGGCGGTCCGGTACTGCCGCGCCGGGTCGGCGCGTAAATTCGCCATGAAGATGCCGTCGCCGTCCTGGATGCCGGCGAAGCCGCCGACCAGGGTCGGCTTGATGAACTCGTCGGTCTCCTTGCGCGCATAGCCCGCGGCGACCGCCGCATCGGCCGTCGCCGCCTTGAACTCGGACTCACCCAGGAAGGCGTTGTAGGCCAGCTCGACCCGCTCCCAGCGCTTGTCGCGGTCCATGCCGTAGTAACGGCCACCGATGGTGCCGAAGGCGATGTTCTTGTGGCCGGCGATCTTCTTCTCGAAGTCGGCGACGAAGCCGCGCGCACTCGAGGGCGGCGTGTCGCGGCCGTCGGTGAAGCCGTGCACCAGGACGGGAACCCCGGCATCGGCGATGATCCGCGCGACGGCCGCCATCTGGTCCTGGTGCGAGTGGACACCGCCCGGCGAGAGCAGGCCCATCATATGACAAGCACCCTTGCTGGCCTTGAGCTTGGCGATGAATGCCGCGAGTTCGGGCTTCTTCGCCAGCGAGCCGTCCTCAATGGCCAAATCAATGCGCGGGAGATCCTGCATCACCACCCGGCCGGCGCCGAGATTCATATGGCCGACCTCGGAATTGCCCATCTGCCCATGCGGCAGGCCGACGTGGAGCTCGGAGGCGTCGACCAGGCTCCAGGGGCATTCCTTGATCAGCCGGGCCCAATTGGCGCCCTTGGCCAGCGCGATGGCGTTGTGATCGGTCGCCTCGCGATGACCCCATCCGTCCAGGATGCAGAGCACGACGGGTTTGGGGCGGTGAGCGGTGGCCATGCCGGAGCCTCAGGTCAAATCTGGAAGGAAATATATGGTGTCAGTGATAACCGGGTTCGAGGACGCTCGCCAGCGCTTTTGAGCCGGTGCAAGCCGTTGAATCGACCTGGAAATATTGCCGAAATGCGGCGGTATTGCGGCGCCCGGCAGGAGCCTCCCCAGTCTTCGGGGGAGGGTTGGGAGGGGGTGCCCCGCAATGAACCCTCCCGCGCGAATACGCTCAGTCGCGATGATACGGATGCCCGCTCAGGATCGCCTGGGCGCGAAAGAGCTGCTCGGCCAGCATGGCGCGGACCATCATATGCGGCCAGGTCATCGTGCCCAGCGAGAGCTTCAGGTCGGCGCGATCGAGCACGGCCTGGCCATGCCCATCGGCGCCGCCGATCAGGAAGGCGATCTCGCCGGCGCCGTCATCCTCGAAACGCTGCAGTCGCGCGGCGAAGTCGCGGCTGCCGAGCGACTTGCCGCGCTCGTCCAGCACCACGACGGCGCGCTTGGCCTTGCTCTCGTCGAGCGCGGCCAGCAGCAGATCCGCCTCGCGCGCCTTCAACTCCGATGACGAGAGCGGCCGCTTCTCCTCGACTTCCTTCAACGCAATCGCCGGCTTCACCCGCGCCGCGTAATGCTCATAAAGCGCCTGCTCCGGCCCGCTCTTGATGCGGCCCACCGCGATGATGCGGAATTTCATCGAGTCTCGGTCCCCGCCACCACTGGGTCGTCATCCCCGGGCCAAGCCCGGGCATGACGAACGAGAGTGTGGCGACGGTCGAGTCTCAAAACTCAACCTCCAGCTCCTGCACTTCCTCGGGCTCGGTCCAGGCGGCCGTCGTCCATTCGACCATCTGCGGCAAGGCGAGGATGTGCTTCACATACGCCGTGCATTCCGCATCGAGCTTCACGTCATAGGTATGAAACCTTGCGCAGACCG
>JAYSFH010000197.1:4148-5076 GCA_041913405.1 Dongia sp.
ATACATTGCATCGGCGACGCTGATCGCGCCGCCGAACAGATACGGCCCGCCATAGGTGCGTAAACACTCGCGCCAGATGGTGACGACGCGGTCGATGTCGCCTTGCGCGCCGGCCCAGAGCTTGAAGCCCTGGTGCCGCGCCTTCAGGTTCATCGGCAGCGAGCCCCGGAGATTGGCGAAGCCGGAATGCATTTCGCCGGAGATGGCGCGGCAATGGGCGCGGGCCTTGCGGTCTTCGGGCAGCAGGCCGGCGTCGGGGAAAGTCTCGTTCAGGTACTCGGCGATCGCCAGGGTGTCCCAGACCTTGATCCCGTCATGCTCCAGCGCCGGCACCAGGAACGAGGGCGAGAGCAGCAGCAGCTCGGCGCGGGTCGCGGGGTCATTCGGCGAGACCCGCTTCTCCTCGAAATCGAGGCCCGCCAGCCGGCAGAGCAGCCAGCCGCGCAGGGACCAGGAAGAGTAGTTTTTGCTGCTGATGGTGAGTGTCGCCGCCATGCCATCCCCGAATCATTCTTAATGACGATCCCGGATTAAGCTTCTCGCAGTGCAGCAACAAATGCACTAGGCTTCGTGTTAACGGATCGGGATTTCGAGTCTGCGGGGGTTGCGGCTCGCGCCCGGACCGAGACGGAAGCCTATGATTTATTTGAGTTATCAGACGTCCGCTGACCTGCTGGACCCGTTCCGGGCCCTGGCGCGGAGCATGGCGGACGCATTGCCGCATCTGGCCCCCGGCCATATCGAGGACGGCGGCGAGGGGCCGACTTGGCTCCGGAGCTTCTGGGCCGGCTGCCAGCTCTTCGCCCGCAGCGGCATGAGCCACAAGCGCCCCAGTTTCGACATCCACACGGTCCCGGTCGGCAACCGCGAGGTGCCGGTGACGGAAGAGGCGCTGCTGCGCACGCCCTTCGCGACCCTGCTGCATTTC
>JAYSFH010000197.1:5086-6233 GCA_041913405.1 Dongia sp.
GCTGCTGGTGGCGCCGATGTCCGGCCACTTCGCGACCTTGCTGCGCGCGACGGTGAAGACCTTGCTGCCGGAGCACGACGTCTATCTCACCGACTGGCACAACGCCCGCGACGTGCCCCTGGATCACGGCCGCTTCGGCCTCGATGAATATGTCGAGCATCTGATCGCCTTCATGGAGGAGATCGGCCCGGCGCATGTGATCGCGGTCTGTCAGCCCTGTGTGCAGACACTCGCTGCCGTCGCGGTGATGGCGGCGGAGAAGAACCGCGCCCAGCCGCGCAGCATGACCCTGATGGCCGGCCCGATCGACACCCGCATCAATCCCGGCAAGGTCAACGAGCTCGCCTGCAGCCAGACTATCGACTGGTTCGAGCGCCACCTGATCAGCGACGTGCCCTATCGCTATGCCGGCGCGCGGCGCAAGGTCTATCCCGGCTTCGTGCAGCTCGCGGCCTTCATGTCGATGAACATGGAACGCCATGTCAGCGCGCACCGCGACCTCTTCCACAGCCTGGCCATGGGCGACTGGAAGAAGGCCGACACGATCAAGGCTTTCTACGACGAATACCTCTCAGTCTCGGATCTCCCCGCCGAGTTCTATCTCGAGACCGTGCGCAGCGTGTTCCAGGAACATGCGCTGCCGCGCGGCACCATGACCTACAAAGGCAAGCCGGTGAACCCGGCCGCGATCCGCCGCACCGCAATGCTCACGGTCGAAGGCGAGCGCGACGACATCTGCCCGGTTGGTCAAACGGTGGCGGCGCATGACCTGCTGCCGGGCCTGAAGCCCTACATGAAGCGCCACCACCTGCAGCCCGGCGCCGGCCATTACGGCGTCTTCAGCGGCAAGCGCTGGGAAGGCCAGGTCTTCCCGCTGGTCCGCGAGTTCATCCGCGCCAACGACTGAGCTTCAGCCCATCCGCCGTTGCGCGGCCTTTTCCTCCGGCGCGTCGACCGGCACGCGCACCAGGGCGACGGTGCCGACGCCGGGGGTGCTGTCGATCGCGAAGCTGCCGCCCTGCAGCTTGGCGAGATGCGCGACGATCGGCAGGCCGAGGCCGGTGCCGGGCTCGTCGCCCTCGCGTTTCTTGCGCGCCTGGCCGAACGGCCGCATCGCCAGCTTCAGGTCCTCCGGCGACATGCCGAT
>JAYSFH010000197.1:6243-7127 GCA_041913405.1 Dongia sp.
GGTCGCGCCGCCAGGTCATCGCGACCTTGCCGCCGCGCGGCGTGCACTTCACGGCGTTGGAGAGCAGGTTGATCATGATCTGCTTCAGCATCCGCGGATCGGCCTTGACCGCGACATCCAGCCCGCCGGAGACGGTCAGCGCCAGGTCCTTGGCCTGCGCCTTGTCGCTCAACAGGAGGCGCGCGTCCTCGGCGAGTGCGGCGAGATTGGTGGATTCGATCCGCGGCTCCATGCGCCCGGCCTCGATCTTCGAGAGATCGAGCACGTCGTTGATCAGGCTCAGCAGATGCTTTCCGGCCTGCCCGATGTTCTCGGCATATTCCTGATAGGTGTGCGGCTGCACCTTGCCGAACAGTCCGACCGCGATCACTTCGGAAAAGCCGAGAATCGCATTCAGCGGCGTGCGGAGCTCATGGCTCATCTGCGCCAGGAAGCGGGACTTGTCCTCGTTGGCCGCCTCGGCGGCGCGGCGGGCCGCGATCAGCTCCTGCTGCCGCTCGCGATCCGCGGTCACGTCCCGCACCAGGACCAGCGTTCCACCGACGAAGGGTGCGCGGCGCAGCCAGAGGATGCGGCCCTCGCGGTCGAGCAGCAGCCACTCGCCCGCGCCGAGGCTGTTCCACATGGCCGCGGCATCGCCGTCCAGCACGGCCGTGCTTTCGTCGATCAGCAGGCGCATCGCGTCCGGCCGGTCCTGCGGCAGTGCGGCCGGCGGCGCGCCGATGAGCCGCGCGAAATCCTTGTTCCAGTATTTGACCGTCCCGTCGGAGACCACGCAAAGCCCCTGGTCGCCGGCATCCACGGCCGCCTCCAGCATGGCGCTGGTGGCCTGCAGGCGTTGGGCCGTGGATTGGAGCGCCCTGCGGCCGACCAGGATGCGCCGC
>JAYSFH010000198.1:0-6744 GCA_041913405.1 Dongia sp.
CGGCGAGATCCCGCTCGACATCCAGATCCGCGAGACCTCGGATGCCGGCACGCCAATCGTGGCCAAGCAGCCGGACTCGCCGCACAGCGCCGCCTACCGCGCCGTGGCCGAGCAGGTCTGGCGCCAGCTCAACGACCAGCCGTTGCGCCCGGCACCAAGGATCGTGATTCAGTAGTCCCCGGCGGCACCGCCGACTGCATGTCCAGCAGCCCGATCTTCCGGGCCGCCAGATAGCGGTAGAGTCGCCCGCCGCCGGCGCGGCTCTCGGCGAGACAGGAGAAGACGAGCTTGATCGCATGCTCGTCGTCGCTGGCGACGGCCGCCGGCAGGATCGCATTCCAGTCCGGCAGATCCTCGGCGGTGCGTTCCGCAGCGGCGGCGGCCGACGGGATCTCCGGCCGGTCGAGCGAGAGGTAGAGCGCCAGCAGGGCGCGCCAGACCTCGCGCGCAAAAGCACGACGGTCCAGGGCGAAATCGCTGAGGATCCGCGCCGCATGCAGGCCCGTCACCGCATGCAGGCTGTTGAAGTCGTCGGCGCCGAGGAAGAACAGGGCTGCGGTTTGCCGCAGCCGGTCGAGCGTCAGGTCGTCGACCTCGAGCGACGCCGCGATCAGCGGGAACAGCGTCGTGTCGGCGGCGCGCAGCATTTCCCGGTCGATCAGCGCGTCGGCATCGGGCTCGAACTCGAGGCCCGGCCAGCTGCGCGTCTTCAGCAGCACCTGCAGCGGGTCGTCGCTGGGTGCGAAGGGCAGCTCGGCCGGCATATCCGGACGCTCCGGCAGCGCCAGGTATCGCGAGGCCCAGTAAGCCAGTCCGACGGCGATCTCCTCGGGGTCATCGGCGATCACGCCATAGGCGGTGCGAATGATCGGATGAAACGCGGCGGCGCTCAGCCCGGCCGCAAGCGCCGGCATATAGGCACGCAAGGCCGCCCGCGCGTTGAGGCGCCCGATCTCGCGGCGAAAGAAACCGAGATAGTCGAGATAGGCGGAGTCATCGCCGAGCCGCTCCCGCCAGTTCTCGGCATTGATGCCGTCGCCGGGAGTCCCGGCCGGCTCCATCCCGGAGAGATAGGCAAGCCCATAGCTCTTCACCCGCTCGGGTGACGCGCCCATGCGCTCGAGCGCGATCAGGGTCATGGAGCAGTGGTTGCTCAGTCCGCCTTGATAGCTCGGATGATAATGCCGCGCCTTCGCGAGCAGGGTCTTCAGCAGCATGGGATCAGGGCCTGATCTCGATCGGCGTCCCAAGTCGGGTCGCCGACCAGATGACATCCATCGCGACGTTGCTGGCGCCGATACAGCCGTTGGTCAGCGGCGACTTGGTGAACCAGCGCCAGAAATACTTCTGCCCATGGATCATGATCTCGCCGCCCACCGGAATCCCGGAACTGGCACCCCGCGCGAGATCCGCCTTGCTCGGGTAGGAGACCAGGATCGCGCGGTGATATTCGGTGCCGGCATCGCGCCAGTCGAGCGCATAGCGACCCTCCGGCGTCCGCTGGTCGCCTTCGCGCCGCTTCTGGCCCTCGGGATTCTTGCCGAGCGAGACATCGATCTCGTAAAGCCGCGCGCCGTCGCGCATCAGCCAAAGCTTCCTGGCGCTCTTGTCCACCAGAACCTGGTCCACCGGGCCGATGAACAGCGCGATCACCGGGCCGGTCATCTTGACGAAGGCAAGAAAGCCAAGAAACGGAAGGGCAATCGCACAACAGAACAATGTCAGCCTGCGGCTTGGCCGCCAGCGTTGCGGCCTCGGCAAAACGAGCGGCGGCGCGGCCTCGACCACGATGGAAGCAGCGTCAGACATCGAAGGTCAAAGCTCGCCGTTCAGCACGGCCTGCAGCTCGGCCCATTCCCGCTTGCCGAGGCCGCTCGTCTCCAGCGTCACGGCCTCGCCCCTCAGCATGCGCCGGATCGCATCCAGCGCGCCCTTCGACAAAGTGGTCGCATGCAGCCGGTGCTGCTCGAAGGCCTCCGCCGTCAGCGGCACCCATTTCTTGAGCACGTCCACCATGGCGTCGGCATAGACCCGGATCTCGTATTGGGCATGCGGGTCGGCGCGCAGGCTGAGGAAATGCATGAAGTTGTGCAGATCGACCTTCCAATACCACTGGGTATAGAAGTTGAGGCTCAAGTTCATCCGCGCGAGCTCGCGCGCCAAACCCTGCTTCGCCGCATCGATCGTCTCGCCGGCCTCGTTCTCGTTCAGCATCTCGGCATAGTGGTCGTAGGCGGTGGTCGAATCCTGCTTCAGGATGTCGAGCACCCGCGCCGCCTCCGCGCCGGTCAGGACGTCGCCGCGGCCCTGGCGGTTCGCCACCGACTGCGCGGCCAGTTGCTCCGGCGCCGGGATGTAGAACTCGCGGTCCAGGATGGAATAGCGCGCCGAGTATTCGTTCACGTTGGCGGTGCGGTGCCGGATCCATTGCCGCGCGACGAAGATCGGCAGCTTCACGTGGAACTTGATCTCGCACATCTCGAAGGGCGTCGAGTGGCGATGCCGCATCAGATAGTGGATGAGGCCCTTGTCCTCGCTGACCTTCTTGGTGCCCTTGCCGTAGGAGACCCGCGCCGCCTGGACCACCGCCGCATCGTCGCCCATGTAATCGATCACCCGGACGAAACCGTGATCGAGCACCGGGATCGCCTGGTAGAGCACCTCTTCCAACGCCGGCGCCACCGGCCGCCGGGTCGGCGCGGATTCGGCGCGCTGGCGGTCGATTTCGGCTTGCTGGTCCTTCGAAAGCGGCATGACTCGGGCGACCTGGGTTCGCGTAAACGGGCGGGACTTTTACGCGATCCGGCCGCCGGGGGCAAACAATGGCCCGTTTGATTCCCGCCCCGCCAATGCCTATATTAACGATTGTCGGGCAACCGACTATGGCGATAAACGCTCTGTAGAATAAGCGTTGCGGACCCGGGGGCAGTACCCGGCGCCTCCACCAGTTTCATCCCCCGAAGCCTCTGGCCTTGGGGGATTTTATGGGGGCGAAACAGGATCGACGCGCGTGGTAAAGGCAGAGTTTTTGCTCGGCATGGTACCGCCGTTATCGGGCCATTTCAGAGATGCCAACGACAACGTTGCATCTGATCTTCGTCTGGCGGCCTAATAGCCCTAGCGGGCTATAAGCTGTTGACTTAGAACGCGGTTCGGGGGGCGCCGGGCAACAGAATGCCCCCCACTGAATTTTCGACCGGTTCCCGGACGAAGGCGCCCACAAAGAGGCACCGCCCCTGTAGATTGATGGGCAGGGATCGAAGGGAAGCGGCAGGGGAACGGCTGGATCGGCATGGCAAAGGACGAACTCGGTTACGATCGGATCGTCGAGCGGCAGCTTCGCGGCGTCGCGCGCGAAGTCCTGGCCCAGGTGGCGACCAAGGGCCTGCCCGGCGACCACCACTTCTACATCACCTTCCGCACCGACTTCCCCGGCGTCTCCATCGGACCCGCGCTGAAGGCGCAGTTCCCGAAAGAGATCACAATCGTGCTCCAGCATCAGTTCTGGGGTCTGGAAGTGACCGACGAATCCTTCGCGGTGACATTAAGTTTCAGCGGCAAGCATGAGCGCCTGCACGTGCCCTTCGAAGCGCTGGTCAGCTTCACCGATCCGTCGGTGAAGTTCGGCCTGCAATTCGAATTGAAGAACCAGCAGGTCGAGCTGCAGCCGGGCGACAAGGTCGCGCCCGCCGCCGCGAAAGAGGAAGCGCCGACCGCGTTGCCGAAGAAGTCCGAAGCGACGAAGCCCGCTGAAAACAACGGCGGCGACGGCGCGAAGCCCGCGACCGTCATCGCGCTCGACAATTTCCGCAAGAAGCACTGACCTCTCGTCGGCGCGCGCGATTTTCGTGCGCAATCTCACATTGTGGCGGGTTGACGCAGTGCGTTCGACTCGGTATCTTGCGCGCGCCTCTCAAATCAAGGAGGAGGTCGTCGAATGACTTGCAACATGGCTGGCGTTTCGCACGCCTGATTCGATACCGGTGAAGGCACCATGCCTTCGCTCTGCGACTCCTTGAATTAAGCCAGAACATTTAAGACAGCGCGTCCCGCTTCGGGGCTTATCTGTTGGACTCTCGATTTTCCGCGGCTTTCGCGCCGCTGAAGCTCTTGGGTCACCGTTCATCAGCCGATTCAAAAGAGTCGCGGCCCGCGAAAGCATTCGCGCCGCTCGCCTGCATCGAGTTGTTCAACCGCTGAAACCGCCGCAACGCCGCGCGCATCCCGAGAGGGTCGTTCGACGAAGCAGAAGCCTTGTCTTCGTGCAGCCGTGCGCGACGCTTCGGCACAACCTTATGGAGAAGAAAATGGCGCTCTATCTGAGCTTCCTGAACCTGATCGCCGGCTCGCCGGCAATCCTCGACCGTTTGACGACCGCGTTCAGGCGCGATCGCAAGCGGGGCCCGCGGCCGATCCTGCTCTCGCAGTCCGGCCAGGCGCCCCCGCGTCGCCGGTTCAGGCATGACCTGTGGCGGTATCGGATCCAGTCGGTCCGCCTGGTCGAGCTCTCGCCGCACCTGCGGCGCGATATCGGCCTCGACAGCTAGTC
The DNA here is from genome assembly GCA_041913405.1 of Dongia sp. Lineage (GTDB taxonomy): Bacteria > Pseudomonadota > Alphaproteobacteria > Dongiales > Dongiaceae > Dongia. The sequence goes on from JAYSFH010000198.1 coordinate 4,550, forward strand.
GCCCGCAAAGCCCTCCCCCGTCTTTCGGGGGAGGGTGGGGGCATAAGAATCGCGACCTCGGTTGATTTGGATCAATGATCCGAATTGTCCGTTGGGCCATGCTGCCCGCCGTAGTGAAGTCAGGAGCGGTCCATGGTTGTGGTCGGCAATGGCGACGTTTCGCCCTTGGTCTTGGTGGTGGACGACGAGCCGTCGGTCCGGGCCACGCTGTCGCTCTGCCTGCGCGCCGCAGGCTACCAGACAATCTGCGCCGAGGACGGCCGGGCCGCCCAGCAGCTGATCCACGATTTCAGCCCCAGCGCCATCGTCGCCGACATCTTCATGCCGGTGCAGGACGGGCTTGGGTTGATGAACTGGCTTCGCGAGCAGCAGATCAAGATCCCGGTGGTGGCGATCTCCGGCCACGGCCGCTCCGTGGATTTCGACGGACTGGGCATGGCTCGCCGGCTCGGCGCCAGCTCGATCCTGGAGAAGCCCTTCCCGGCCGGCGCGCTGGCCGCGGCCGTGGATTCCGCGCTCGACGCCGCGGCCTACGCCTGACCTTCCGACATCACGCCTCGACCAGCCGCTCCGCCTGACGGGCGAGATCGCCGTCGGTATCGGCGAACTTCAAGGCGACGGTGCGGAACTCCTCGCGGATCTCCAGGAACGCATCGGTGATGTCGGGATCGAAATGCCGACCGCGTCCCTCGGCGATCATCTCGACCGCCCGTTCGTGCGTGAAAGGCGGCTTGTAGACGCGGCGGCTGATCAGCGCATCGTAGACATCCGCCACCGCCATGAGCCGCGCTGAAACCGGAATCGCTTCGCCCGCCAAGCCCTCCGGATATCCCGACCCGTCCCATTTCTCCTGGTGCGAGAGGGCGATCTCCTTCGCCACCTTCAGGAACTCGACCGGCGTGCCGAGCTGGCGTTCCGCATGCTCGATGGCATCGCGGCCCAGCGTGGTGTGGGTCTTCATGATCTCGAACTCTTCCGGGGTCAGCTTCCCGGGCTTCAGCAGGATCTTGTCGGGAATACCGACCTTGCCGATGTCGTGCAGCGGCGCCGACTTGAACAGCAGATCGATCGCGTGATCCGTGAAGTAGCCGGCGAAGCGCGGATGGTCGCGCAGCTTGATCGCCAGCGCCCGGACGTAGTGCTGGGTGCGGCGGATATGATTGCCGGTCTCGTTGTCCCGGGTCTCCGCCAGCGACGCCATGGTGAAGATGGTGACATCCTGAATCGCCTGGACCTCGCGCGTACGGCGAATCACCTCGTTCTCGAGGTAGGCGTTCTTGTCCTTCAGGAAGTCCTGGCCGGCCTTCAGCTGCAGATGGGTCTTCACCCGCGCCAGCAGGATCGGCGGGCTGATCGGCTTGGTGATGTAATCGACCGCGCCGGCCTCGAGGCCGACACGTTCGTCATCGCTACCCGCCATCGCGGTCAGGAAGATCACCGGGACATGCCGCGTTCGGGGATCCGCCTTCAAGCGCCGGCAGACCTCGATCCCGTCGAGGTCCGGCATCATGACGTCGAGCAGCACCAGGTCCGGCGGCAGGTCCGAATGCACGATCCGCAGCGCCTTCTCGCCGGAATTGGCCACCTTCACCCGGTAGTGGCCCTTCAAGAGGCCGGTGATCAGCGACAGATTGACCGGCGCATCATCGACGGCGAGGATGGTCGGGACGTTTTCCTGTGCAACGGCTTCCATAGGTGCCTTCCTTTCAGAGCGCGAGATCGGCGGTTTGCCCGCCGCGGCTCAATTCCTGCAATGCGGCATCGAAATCGAAGGCATGCGACGCCTCGGCCAGGGCTTCGAACCCCGAGGCTCCCAGCGCCGCGCGCAGGGTCTCGGCTTCGGCGTCGACCAGATCGACGGCGTCGCTGTCGTCGTTCTTCAACAGGGTCATCAGGCGGCGCATGACGTCGCGCTGCCGCTCGGCATCGTTCGCTGCGCCATTCTGCGGCCGCGCCTGCGGCGCCGGCAGCGAAGCCCAGAGCTCGGAGATGAGATCGCGCAGGCCGGCGCGCCAGACGCCGAGCAGCGGGTCGATCTTCTCGCGCGCCGCGCGATCGCGGATGGCGGCCTCGAGCAGCGCCGCCTGTTCCTGCAGCCGGGTTGCGCCGATGTTGCCGGCGAGACCCTTCGCGGTATGCGCCAGGCGCTGCGCGGTCGCCAGGTCCCGGCTGTCCAGCGCCTCCTCCAGCAGCTG
>JAYSFH010000198.1:6754-7051 GCA_041913405.1 Dongia sp.
CGCCTTGGTCTGGTCGCGCGCGAATTTCAGCAGCAGGTCGCCGTAGAGCCGCCGCTTGCCGAGCACCCGTGAAAGGCCGAGCTTCACGTCGAGCCCGTCGATGTTGAGGCCGGCGGGATCGAAGCTGTCGGCGAAGTCGGCGGCGGTCGCGACCCGGCGGCGCGGCTCGGGCGCGGCCTCGGCGCGCGGGGTCAGCCAGCGGGCCAGGGCGCCGAACAGCGCGGCCGGATCGATCGGCTTCTCGACATGGTCGTTCATCACGGCATCGAGGCATTTCTGCCGCTCCGCCGCCATGAC
>JAYSFH010000199.1:0-6940 GCA_041913405.1 Dongia sp.
CATGATGGTCGGCGCATTGGTGTTGCCGCTGACGATCGCCGGCATGACCGAGGCATCCACCACCCGCAACCCCTCCGTCCCATGCACCCCGAGCGCGTCATCGACGACCGATGTGGCGTCGCTGTCGCGACCCATCTTGCAGGTACCGACCGGATGGTAGCAGGTCTCGACCGCCTGCCGCACCCAGGCATCGACGGCATCGTCGCTTTTCACGTCGGGTCCGGGGAAGAGTTCGTCGCCGCGATAGGGGTCCAGGGCCGCCTGCGCCAGGATCTCGCGGATCAAGGCGACGCTGCGGCGGAAATCGTCGCGGTCACGCTGGCTCTGCAGATAGTTGAACAGGATCGACGGGGGCTGCCGCGGATCCGCGCTCCGCGCTTCCACGCGGCCGAGGCTCTCGGGGCGCAGCAGGTCGATATGCACCTGGAAGCTATGTTCGGCGCGAGTCTCCACCGTGCCGGGCATCACCGCCAGCGGCATGAAGGTGAACTGCAGGTCGGGATGCTCGATCCCGGCACGACTGCGAATGAAGCCGCCGGCCTCGAAGTGGTTGCTCGCCGCCGGTCCCGATTTCGCCAGAAACCATTGCGCGCCGGTCAGGAACTTGCCGGGCGCGCGTGCTTTCTTGGCCAGGGTGACCGGCTGCTTGCAGGCATATTGCACGACGATGTCGGGATGATCGCTCAGGTTCGCGCCGACGCCCGGCAAGGCCTGTCGCACCTTGATCCCGAGCCGCTGCAGCAGGTTGGGATCGCCGACCCCGGAGAGCTGCAGCAATTGCGGCGAGTTGATGGCGCCGCCGCAGAGGATGACCTCGCGCTCGGCCCGCACGGTCTCTTTCCTGTCGCCGACTGCATAGACGATGCCGGTCGCGCGGCTGCCCTCGAACAGCACCTCGAGGGCTAAGGCGCGCGTGACGATGGTGAGGTTCTTGCGACCGCGGACGGGATCGAGGTAGCCGCGCGCCGTGCTCCAACGCCTGCCGCCATGGGTGGTGCGGTCGCAGGGGCCGAAGCCCTCCTGCTGCGCGCCGTTGCAATCCGGCGTCACCGGATACCCGGCCTGCCGGCCCGCTTCGATGAAGGCCTGGCCCAAGACCCCCGCCCCGCGGTTTGCAGAGGGTCTGTTGGGCGCGGTGACGCGCAATGGCCCATCGCCGCCGTGATAGGCGCTGGCGCCGTTCTGGTGATGCTCCGCCCGCTTGAAATAGGGCAGCAGGTCGGCATAGCGCCAGCCCTTGTTGCCCGCCTGCGCCCAGCGATCGTAGTCGCGGGCATGACCGCGCACATACATCATGCCGTTGATCGAGGACGAGCCGCCGAGCACCCGGCCTCTCGGATGCGCAAGGCGCCGGTTGTCCAGATAGGGCTCGGGGTCGCCGACATAGGCCCAGTTGAAGCGGTCGGTTGCCAGAAGGCGGCCGAGGCCCGACGGCATGTCGATCTCCCAGGCCTTCGCTTCCGGGCCGGCTTCCAGCAGCAGGACGCGAACATCCGCATCCTCGGTCAGCCGCGCGGCGAGCACACTGCCCGCCGACCCGGCACCGACGATCACATAGTCGAAGGCCTTCACCGCCATGGATCTATTGGGCGGTCATCAATGCCGGCTTCACCGCCTGGTGCACCAGGCGGTGGAAGTGATGGACCAGGTGCTCGCTCTCGTTGCTGCGTTCGGCGTCAATGAGGTAGCGGCCCTGGTTGTAGCCGAAGGACCTGAGGCCCTTCTGGTTTGTGACATTGAGCTCGATGTCCTCCGGCCCCAGCTTCTGGTTCATCCATTCGATGCAGGACCGGGTCACCGCCGGCATGGCGCGACCGGCCGGCCCGTAATAGCCGAAGCGCAGCAGCGACTTCTCCGGCTCCAGCGGGATCATGAGGAAGGTCCCGCAGATGTCCGCGAAAGGAAAGCAGTAGAAGGTGGTGTTGGGCCAGATGCCGATGTTGAAGAACCAGTCGGTCTGCCAGGTGGCGCCTTCCAGCGGCTGGCCGTAAGCAGAGACGACGTTGTCCTTCGGCGGTCCGATATAGGTCCACCATTTGTCATGGGCTTCCAGCGCGTATCGCTTGAAGTCGATCAGCGCCGCCAGCTCCTTGTGGACCGGGCCCGACAGGCCGAAGTGATAGCCCTCGATCGAATTGTCCATGATGACTTTCCAGTTCGACGGCACGATCACATCGACTTCGGAGATCAGTCTCATGTTCGCGAGATCGGGCAGGAACTCGTGCATCTTCGCCTCCGCGCCCTGCGAGACATCGGCGAGCGGCGCGGCATCGGGATCCATGTTGATGAAGACGAAGGAGCCCATGACCTCGAGCTTCACCGGCTTCAAGCCGTATTGTTTCTTGTCGAAATCCGGCAGGCGCTCGGTGCGCGGCGCATTGCGCAAGCCCCCGGACCGGTCGTAGCACCAGGAGTGATAGCCGCAGCGGAACACCGGGCCGGCCTGGCCGCGGCGCTCGTTGACCAGGCGGTTCCCGCGGTGCTGGCAGGCATTGTAGAAAGCATGCAACTTGCCCGCGTCGTTGCTGACGATCACCGACTGGTCGAGGATGTCGAACGTGACGAACTGGCCGGGCTCGGCGAGCTCGCTCGCATGGGCGACGCAATGCCAGGCCGGATAGAAGATCCGCTCGCGCTCCGCGTCGAACACCTTGGGATCGTAGAAATAGCGGGCGGGCAGCGTCATCGACCGTTCCGGCGCAGCCTCGGCCCAATCCAGCGACTTCTGTTGAATCATGATCCCGTTTCCCTTCGGCAAGCGCGCAATGCTTGACCGCACGCTACGACGGTGCGACAAGCTGACTTGATCGGAAACGTCAGACCGTCGTCGTAAAAGATCAGGAGGCCGATGGCCGCCAATCCCAAAAACATCGGCGTCCTGCTGCTGCCGAGCTTCTCCCATCTTGGGCTCGGCGCGGTGGTGGAGCCGCTGTTCATTGCCAACTGGCTGACCGGGCGGCCGCTCTACCGCTGGCGCACGCTCTCGCTCGACGGCAAGGCGGTGCGGGCCTCCAGCGAGCTCGTCGTCCCCGCCGATGCCGCCATCGCCGGCGGTGCCGAGTTCGACGCGCTCTATGTCCTTGCCAGCTTCGACGTGAAGCGCCTCACCCGTGACCGCGGCTTGAAGGCCTGGCTGCGCCGGGTCGCGCGCCATGGCGCCACCATCGCCGCGATCGAGACCGCGTCGGAAGTGGTGGCGGCGGCCGGCTTGCTCGACGGCCGCAAGGTCGCGGTGCATTGGGACAACCTGCAAGGCTTCGCCGAATCCCATCCGCAATGCCGCGCGGTCGCTGAGCTCTGGACCGCATCGCCCGGCCGCCTCACCTGCGCCGGGCACAGCGCGATCCTCGACATGATGTTGCACGGCGTCGCCGGAGATCACGGGTCCAACCTTGCCGGCGAGATTGCCGCGCATCTTATGCTGCCCGGCTGGCGCAGGAACGACGACCACCAGCCCGCCCCCGGGATCAAGCCGCGCCAGACCGCGGATCCGGTGCTCGCGCGTGCCCTCGCGCTGATGGAGAAGAGCATCGAGGAGCCGATCCCCTGCAGGAGCATCGCCCGGCGGGTCGGCGTCACCGCGCGGCAATTGCAGCGGCTCTTCGCCCGCGAGCTGGAAACGACCCCGGTCCACTATTACCAGCGCCTGCGCCTCTCGCGCGCCCATGCGCTGCTGCAGCAAACCGATCTCTCGGTGACCGAGATCGCAATGAGTGCGGGCTTCAACTCCTTGGAGCACTTTTGCCGGCTCTACCGCCGCCAGTTCGACTGCCGTCCACGCGACGACCGCCGCCAGAGCGTTGCGGCGCCGGTGCTGCGGCGACGGGCCTAGGCCGCGAACGGGGAACCCCGCCCGGGAGGCTGGTGTTGTTCCCCGGGTCGACAGGGGGCGCCGACAAATCCTATGGCATTGCAAGAGAAGCGCTCGCCGTTGCCGATCCTTAACACCACCGGATTCCTGTCGGGCGGTGGGGAGATGGGCGCCCTCGTGCGCGCGCATGACTGGGAGGCGACGCCGCTGGGCGCGCCGGAAACCTGGCCGCGCAACCTGCAGACCGCGATCCGGATCATGCTGGCCTCGCGCCAACCGATCTGGATCGGCTGGGGGCCGGCGCTGATCTATTTCTACAACGATCCCTATAAGTCGATTATCGGCGGCCGGCATCCCTGGGCACTCGGCCGCCCTATCGCGGAAGTCTGGCGCGAGATCTGGCCCCAGATCAGCCCGCTCCTGGAAACCGCGATGTCGGGCGGCCAGGGCACCTATTCCGAAGCCGAGCTCCTGATCATGGAACGCAACGGCTACCCGGAGGAGACTTACTACACCTTCTCCTATTCGCCGGTGCCGAATGACGACGGCACGGTCGGCGGCATCATCTGCGCCAATACCGACGACACCCAGCGGGTGATCGGCGAGCGCCAGATGGCCCTGCTCCGCGATCTCGCTTCCGACGCGACCCATGCCCGGACTTGGATGGAAGCCTGCACCCGCAGCGCCGCGGCCCTCGCCACCGATGCGCGCGATATCCCCTTCGCGCTGATCTACATGTCCGAGCCCGAGACCGAGGATTTTCGGCTCGCGGCGACCACCGGAATCGACTCCGGCTACGCCGCCGCACTCTGGCCGGTCGCGGAAGCGGTGCGCGATCATGAAACCAAGCTGATCGACCTTTCGGAAGAGTTGGCATTGCCGACCGGGCCCTGGTCGGTGCCGGCGCGCCAGGCGGCCGTGGTGCCGATCCTTCCCGCCGGCGAAACCGGGCGGGCCGGCGCGCTGGTGGTCGGCCTCAATCCCTTCCGGCTGTTCGACGATAACTATCGCAGCTTCCTTGGCTTAGTCGCGGGGCAGATCGCCGGCGCCATCGCCAACGCCCAGGCCTATGAGGAGGAACGCCGCCGCGCCGAGGCGCTGGCGGAGATCGACCGCGCCAAGACCGCGTTCTTCTCCAATGTCAGCCACGAGTTCCGCACGCCGCTCACCCTGATGCTGGCGCCGATCGAGGACGCTTTGAACGACCGGGATGCCGATGCCCTGCTACCGGCGCATCGCAACCGGCTCGAAACCGCGCATCGCAACAGCCTGCGCCTGCTGAAGCTGGTGAACTCGCTGCTCGACTTCGCCCGCATCGAAGCCGGAAGGGCCGAGGCGCATTACGAGCCGGCCGACCTGGCCGCCTTGACCGCGGAGCTTGCTTCTAACTTCGAATCGGCGACGGAAAAGGCCGGACTCGCCCTCACCATCGACTGCAAGCCGCTGCCCTCGCCGGTCCATGTCGATCGCGACATGTGGGAGAAGATCGTCCTAAACCTGATCTCCAATGCCTTCAAGTTCACCTTCGACGGCGAGATCGTGGTGACGCTGCGCGCTGCACCGGGTGGAGAAGCCGCCGAGCTCACCATCCGGGACACCGGCGTCGGCGTGCCAGAGGCCGAGCTGCCGCGCCTGTTCGAGCGCTTCCACCGCGTCGAGGGCCAGCAGAGCCGGTCTTTCGAAGGCTCCGGCATCGGCCTCGCCCTGGTGCAGGAGCTGGTCAAGCTGCACGGTGGCGCGATCCGTGCCGAAAGCTCGGTCGGCAAGGGCACCGCCTTCATGGTCACGATCCCCTTCGGCACCGCGCATCTGCCGGCGGAGCGGATCGGCGCCGCACAATCGCGGCCAACGGCCTCGCTGCGCGCCGACGCCTATGTAGAGGAGGCCTTGCGCTGGCTGCCGGCATCCGAGGTCGGCGCCGCGCTGACCGATCGGGCCGAAGACGCGGCGCTGCCGCTCCACGCCGGGCCGGCCGGCCAGGCCCGCATCCTGGTGGCGGATGATAATGCCGACATGCGGGCCTATATCGCGCGGCTGCTCGGCCAGCGCTGGCAGGTCGAGACCGTGGCGGACGGCGCGGCGGCGCTGGACGCGATCCGCCGCGAGCGGCCGGACCTGGTGCTGACCGACGTGATGATGCCGAAGCTCGGCGGCTTCGAGCTGTTGCGCAGCCTGCGCGACGATCCGCATTCGCGCGACCTGCCGGTGATCGTGCTCTCGGCCCGGGCGGGCGAAGAGGCGCGGGTTGAGGGCCTCGATGCGGGTGCCGACGACTATCTCACCAAGCCGTTCTCCGCGCGCGAGCTGATCGCCCGGGTGAACGCCAACCTCGAGCTCGCCCGCGTTCGCCAGGCGGCGACCGCGGAATTGCGCGAGAGCGAGGCGCGGTTCCGCAACATGGCCGAGCATGCGCCGGTCATCATGTGGATGACCGACACCGAAGGATCGATCACCTACATCAACTCGCTCTGGAACGAGTTCACCGGCCAGTCGCCGGAGGAATCCCTGGGCTATGGCGCCTGGGGCGCAGTCCATCCCGACGATCGCGCCGCCTCGCGCGAGCGCTTCCGCGCCGCCATCGCCCGGCGCGAGCCGTTCCAGATTGAGAACCGCCTGCGCCGCTACGACGGCAACTACCGCTGGACTCTCGGTGCCGCCGCACCGCGCTTCGCCGGCAGCGATGGCGACGGCCCCTTTCTCGGCTTCATCGGGTCGATCACCGACATCACCGAACAGAAGGACGCCGAGCATATCCTGAAGCGCACCAACGAGGTGCTGGAGCAGCGCGTCGCGGCGGCCATCGCCGAGCGCGCCGAGGCCGAGGCCCAGCTCCGCCAGGCGCAGAAGATGGAGGCGGTCGGCAAGCTGACCGGCGGTGTTGCGCACGACTTCAACAACGTGCTGCAGGTGATCGGCGGCAATCTCCAGCTCCTGGTGCGTGACGTCGCGGGCAACCTGCGCGCCGAGCAGCGCCTGCAGACCGCGATCGCCGCGATCTCGCGCGGCTCGAAGCTCGCCTCGCAGCTCCTGGCCTTCGGCCGCCGCCAGCCGTTGGCGCCCAAGGCGATCAATCTCGGCCGCCTGGTCCGCGGCATCGACGACATGCTGCGCCGGGCGCTGGGCGAAGGC
>JAYSFH010000200.1:0-6940 GCA_041913405.1 Dongia sp.
TCATCCGCCGGCTCCGGGAGTTCGTGGCCCGGGGCGAGGCCGAGCCGAAGATCGAAAATCTGGTGAAGCTGGTCGAGGATGCCAGCGCCCTGGCGCTGGTCGGCGCCAAGGAAACCGGCGCCCGCGTGACCTTCCGCTTCGACCCCTCCGTGCAGTTCGTGCTGGCGGACAAGGTGCAGATCCAGCAGGTGCTGCTGAACTTGATCCGGAACGCCATCGAAGCGATGCTGGAGCTCGAGCGCCGCAACCTGACGGTTTCCACCGAACGCCTGGACGAGGAGACGGTCGTCGTGGCCGTGGCCGATACCGGACCGGGCATTGCGGCGGAGATCAGGGACCAGCTGTTCCAGCCCTTCGTGACGACGAAGCATCACGGAATGGGCGTCGGTCTGTCGATTTCGAGGACCATCATAGAGTCCCATGGCGGACGAATCTGGGTTGAGCCGAATCCGGAGGGCGGCACCATATTCAAACTGACGCTGAAGACCGTCGAACCCGAGGAGATTGATGATGGTCGGTAATGCCGTGGTCCATGTCATTGACGATGATGAGAGCGTGCGCCACGCGCTGGCCTTCCTGCTGGCGACCTCCGGGATCCCCGTCAGGGTGCACGAGAGCGGCGACGCCTTCCTCGAAACCGTCGATGGCCTCCAGCCCGGCTGCATCCTGACCGACATTCGCATGCCGGGAACCGACGGCCTGGCGCTGCAGCGCCGGCTCGTCGAGCTTGGGATCAATCTGCCGGTCATCGTCATGACGGGCCATGGCGATGTGCCGATGGCGGTCGAAGCGATGAAAGTCGGAGCGGTCGACTTCATCGAGAAGCCGTTCGACGACGCGGTGCTGCTCAGGGCGATCCAGACGGCGCTCGACCGCTACAACGAGCAGGGCAAGCGCGATTCCGAGGCGGCGCTGATCACGGCAAAGGTGAACGGATTGTCGGTCCGGGAACGCCAGGTGCTGGATGGCCTGATTGCCGGGCGGGCCAACAAGACGATCGCCTACGATCTCGAGATCAGCCCGCGGACGGTGGAGATCCACCGCGCCAACGTCATGACCAAGATGGGGGCGGCGAGCCTGTCGGAGCTGATCCGAATGGCGCTGCTGGCGGGGCTGATCCCACCCAAATAGCGTTGCTTCACGCCTTGCGCCAAATCAAAGCCGGCTTCCGGGCAGCCGTTAACATGTGACGGTTCCGCATCGAAGTGGCGGATTTGCGGAAGAAAGCGCAAGCGCAATGCCCGGCACCCGGGTGGTATTCATCGTCGATCGCGATTCGGCGGTCAGAGATTCGCTTCGATTCAGCGTCGAGCTGGATGGAATGAACGCGCGCACCTGCGGCAGCGGCCGGGAGCTGCTGGAGCATCCGGAACTCGACAACGGCTGCTGCGCCGTCGTCGATGGACGGACGCTGGACCATGATGGTGCCGCGGTCGCGACCGAGCTTCAGGCGCGGCGCCACGTCTTGCCGCTCGTTCTCATCCTCGACCATGTCAGCCAGCGCCTGCTGGCCCGTATGATCGACGTGAGCCTGTTCCACGTGGTGGAGAAGCCGGTCCTGGACGACGCGCTGTTGCGCTGTGTCAGGGCGGTGCGCCGGTTCTGACGGAGAGGATCCGGGCGGATGCTTGCTGTTTCCGCCCGGACCGGTTTTGGGGCTTCGCGCTCCTAGGCGTAGAGCTCTTCGAGCGCGGCGACGTCCTTGATCTCGATCCGCCGGGCGGTCGGCAAGGCGATGTGGCCCTGGCGCTCCAGCTGCGAGAGGCTGCGGGAGACCGTCTCGATGGTGAGGCCGAGGTAGTCGCCGATATCGGTGCGGGTCATGGCCAGGCTGACCACGTCCTTGCGGCTGGAGTTCTTGGCCCATTCGACGAGAAAGGAGGCGACGCGCTCCAGCGCGCTGCGACGGCTCAGGACCATCGCATGCTCCTGCGCTTTCGCCAGGCGACCCATCGCGTAGGAGAACAGCTGCTGCGGTACCGCCATCGCGCCCTGCTTGTCGCTGGGCAGCTTGACCTGCTGATAGCAGTGCAGGGTGCAATCGGTCACCGCCTCGGCCCCGAAGCTGCGCGCCGCAGCCAGGTCGAAGCCGAAGACTTCGCCTTCGCCGTAGAAGGCATCGATCTGACGCCGGCCATCCGACAGGAAGCGGCAGGTGCGCACCACACCGGAGACGACCCGGTAGAACACCTTGGTGTCGTCGCCTTCCGCGTAGATCTCCTGGTTGGGCTCGAAGTGGAGCACCGTCCCCTTCGTGAGCTCGTCCTCGGAAGCGATGTCGGCCGGAAGACGCGACAGCACGGCGGCTGCGGCGATGGCGGAGCGGTCCATGGCAATCGCGTTCTGTGCAAGCATCAGAGCCTCCTGTTGGTTTGATGGCTCAAGCTGTACCAGTTGCGCAGAGCCTCAAGAATCCGCTCGGACCCTAAGGATTTACCCCTAAGGGCTGGCCCTAGGTAGTTTCCCTTAACGCCGAAACTCGAGCAAAACCAAGCGCTTGCCCCGCACGGCCCGATCGGGCGATCCGGTGTCATTGGTCAGCCGGACGGATCCAGGTCCGGCATTGATTGCCGTCAAAGCGGATGTGCGGCGGTGCCCGGATTCTCCGGCTCTCTCCGAGCACCGACCCGACAGCGCGAGGCGTCGATGACCTACCGCAGGATCTTGGCCGCGATCAGCGGCGGCTCCGCGTCCCAGGCGACGACTGCTGTCGCCTGCCGATTGGCCAAGGCCTTCGCGGCAAATGTCGAAGGCTTCCATGTCAAATGGGACGCGGTGGCGATATCGGCCATGACCACCGGGATGCTCGGCCTGTCGATGGATGGTATCGCGCTTCAGCAGCTGGTCACCGAATCGGAAACGGCAGCGCGCCGCGCGGGTGAGATCTTCCGCGAGCGGGCGGAGAAGGTGGGCCTGGTGCCGTTTGCCGGCGACCGCAAGGTGCCGTCGTTCGGCTGGCGGGTCGCGCAGGGCTCCGCGCCGGAGCTGGTCGCGCACGAGGCCATTCTCTACGATCTGATCGTGCTCGGCCGTTCCGACCGCGTGCTCGACGAGCCGTCGTCCCATGCGATCGAGGAGACTCTGGTCAAGTCCGGCAGGCCGGTCCTGCTGACGCCGTCGACAGCGCCCGCCGAGATCGGCCAGCATGCGGCGATCGGCTGGAACGGTTCCGCGCAGGCAGCACGCGCCGTCAGCGCAGGCCTCCCGCTGTTGAAGCGGGCGGAGAAGGTCACCGTCATCACGGTCGGTAAGGAATGGTCAGCCGGCTCGGCCGCGATCGTCGACTTCCTGGCCTGGCACGGGATCGAGGCGCATCACCTGGAACATGCCAGGGAAGGCGGCCGCGGCGTCGGTGCCCGCCTGATCGAGCAGGCGCAGGAGGCCGGCGCCGACCTGCTGGTGATGGGGGCCTTCGCGCATGCCCCATGGCAGGAAGCCTTGTTCGGCGGCGCCTCCCGAGAGGCGCTCAAGGCCAGCAGCCTGCCCATCCTGCTCACGCATTGAGGATCGGCCGCCGGGCGTCACATCAGGCACATCGATTGCGGCAGGACCCAGTTCGCCTTTTCTTGCTGCTCTGGCGTCAGCACGCGGAAGAGACTGAGCGCGGCGTCTCGCGTGGTCTTCATCGCGTCGAGGTGCGACTGCATGACCTGGATGTGGAGGTCGTAGGCCTGGTCGAAAGGCAGCTTGTCCTGCCACATCGCGGTCATCATGGTCTGGTGGGTGGTCAGCATCTGTCCGGAGCGCGCCTTGATCGCCGCAGCGTAGCCCTCCCAGGCGGCTTCCTGTGCCTGCGCGATTCCAAGTTCGGAATGAATATAGGCCAGCTGGCCGTCCAGCCAGGCCGATGCCGAGCGCTGATAGTCGCTGCCGGGCACGGCGCCCATCATCGCACCGCCCATCATCGATCCTCCCATCATCGGACAGCCGCGCATCATGCCGTAGCCCATCATCCCCGGCCCGTAGCCGTAGCCGTTCGGCCCGTCGCCGCCCCACATCATCATGTTCCGGCCGGGCCATTGGGAGGGGGGCTGGTCCGACTGGGCAAGGGCCGGGGTCGCGACGGCGAGCGCGGCGAAGACGACGCAGGCCAGAAGAGTCTTGGTGGACATGGCACTCCTCCTTCGACGGTACGACAGGGCAGACGATCCGCCGCGTGGCCTCCAACCGCTTTGATTTTCGTCAACGCCTGCGGTTCGGGACAGAACAAGAGTGTCTCCGTCGGGCGCTGCCGGAGAATGTCCATGCCGAAGTTGAAAGCCGTGACAGCGTCCTCGCACTTGCCGTCGATGCGCCGCCTGCGCCGGTGTCTGCTGGCTTGCGTCTTCGCGATCGCCGCAAGCCTTCTACATACGGCGGCCAGCGCCGAAACGGTGCCCGGCACCGCCGACGTCCAGGTCCCGTCGCTGGCGCCGATGCTGGCCAGAACCATGCCGGGCGTGGTCAGCATTTCGGTCAGCGGCCAGGCCGCCATCCAGGAGATCCCGCTCTTCTCCAGCCCGATGCTGCGCCGCTTTCTCGATTTTCCGGAAGGACCGCGCCCGACGCAGCGGCAGTTCAGCGCGGCCGGCTCGGGCGTCATCCTGGATGCTGCAAAGGGCTTCGTCCTGACCAACGCCCATCTGCTCGAGGATGCCGACGAGATCATCGTGACCCTGGGCAGCGGCCAGCGATTGCAGGCCAAGCACATCGGCAGCGATCCCACGACGGATATCGCGGTCGTGCAGATTCATCCCGCCGGCCTGCAAGGCCTGCCCTTTGGCGATTCCGATCGGCTGCAGGTCGGCGACTATGTGGTCGCGATCGGAAACCCGTTCGGGCTGGAGCGAACCGTCACCTTGGGCATCGTCAGCGGGCTCGGTCGCAGCGGCCTCGGCATCGAAGGCTACGAGAACTTCATCCAGACAGACGCGTCCATCAATCCGGGCAACTCGGGCGGCGCCCTGGTCAATCTTCGAGGCGAGCTCGTCGGCATCAACACCGCCTTGCTCGGCTCGGACAACGGCAATACCGGGATCGGCTTCGCCATCCCGCTCAACATGGCGCGCGCGGTCGCCGGCGAGCTGATCGCGCATGGCAAGATCGTCCGCGGCCAGCTGGGAATCTCCACCAGCGACCTCGTGCCCGATGCCATCGAGGCGAAACAGGCCGGGGTGAGCGAAGGCGCCTTGATCATCGATGTCTTGCCGGGCTGGCCCGCGGAGGCGATCGGATTGCAGACCGGCGACGTCGTGGTCGCGATCAACGGGACCGCGATTCGCAATGCGGGAGCGCTGCGCAATCTGCTCGGCCTGCTGCCGGTCGGGGCCGAGGTATCGGTGGACGTCCAGCGCCAGGGCAAGAAACGCCACTTCACCGCCACCTTGATCGAACCGAAGCGGGAGCGGGCCGAGGTCCCGGCCGACATCACCGTCTTCGCCGGCGCAGCTTTGGAATCCGTCGGCGCTGTCGGCAGCGGCGTTCCCGGCGTGTCGATCACTCTGCTGAAGAAGAGCGGTACGGCCTATCTCGCCGGCTTGCGGCCGGGCGATGTGATTGCGGCGATCAACGACATCGAGGTCATGTCGCCCCGCGAAGTCATCGCTATCGCCCGCGGCAGCGCGGGTCCGCTCCTGCTCCAGGTCGAGCGCGGCGACAATGTCTTCCTGCTGGAAATCAAGTGAACAGAGTGACGGATTCGATGTTCCTGCGCACAGCGCCCATCGCGATAGTCCTCCTGGCATGCATCGCGCTCGCGCCGCCGGCGACCGCACAGAATGTCCGCGAAGCCGCCAATGCGCTTGCCGCGGCGAGCGAGCCCGCCGAAACCTCGCCGACCGATCCCGGATTCTGGAGGCTGAAGGGCGCCATCGCGCTCTATCGCGATCTGGCGGCGAAGGGCGGCTGGCCAACTTTGCCGCCCGGCCCGAAGCTCGCCCGCGGCGACAGCGGCCCCCGGGTCGATGCGCTGCGCCGCCGCCTGGTCGCGAGCGACGACCTTGCCGCCGAACTGCAGCGCGGCGATTTCGACCCGGTGCTGGAGCAGGCCGTGCAAGCCTTCCAGGCGCGCCACGGGTTGCAGACCGACGGCGTCGTCGGGCCGAAGACACTGGCGGCATTGAACGTGCCGGTGCAGCAGCGGCTGGACATTATGGTCGCCAATCTCGGCCGGTTGCAGCGCCAGAATCGCGATTGGGGCCGGCGCTACATCGCCGTCAACATCGCTGCCGCCACCTATCGGCTGGTGATCGACGGCCATACGGTTTTCGAGCGCCCGGCGGTGGTGGGCAAGCCGAGCTGGCCCACGCCGGTCCTGGACAGCGTGATCGATCGCATCGAGTTTCACCCTTACTGGCGCATTCCGACCAGCATCGCCGACGGCGAAGTCTGGCCCAAGCAGGAGGCCGATCCGGGCTATTTTGCGCAGCAGGGCATTCGCATCGTCGGCAGCGGCCTGGTCCAGGATCCCGGCCCGCGCAATCCGCTCGGCGTCGTGAAGTTCGTGTTCGACAACCCCTACAGCGTCTATCTCCACGACACCTCGGCTCCGGGCTTGTTCGGCCGGGCCTATCGCTTCCTCAGCCACGGCTGCGTCCGGGTGTCCGATGCCGCCGGGCTCGCGCGTGCGCTGCTGGCGCCGGACCCGCAATGGCCGGAGGCGCGGGTGGATGCGGCCATCGCCGGCGGTGCCAACCAGGACGTCGTCCTGCGCCACCCGATTCCGCTCCACATCGTCTATGACACCGCTTGGGTCATGGAGGAGGGCACGATCCAGTTCCGCGACGACGTCTACCACGGGGACTTCAGCCAGCAGGCGGCGGTCCCGATGAGCCTCGGCGAGACGAGTGCTCAGGTTGCCGGGCTGGGCGTTCCGCCTGGCGGCTGCCGGGGCTAGGCCGCGGACCGAGTGCAAAATCGGCGCTCGTCTGTGGAATTGTCGTCTCTTATCAATGTCTTGTAT
>JAYSFH010000201.1:0-6934 GCA_041913405.1 Dongia sp.
CTGCATCTGGAAGCCGTCGGAGAAGACGCCACTCACCGCGATCGCCACCGCCGCACTGTTCGAGCGCGCCGTCGCCCGCTTCACCGAGAATGGCAACAGCGCGCCCGCCAATCTCATGACCCTGCTGGTCGGCGAGCGCGATGTGGGCGAGATCCTGGTCGATCACCCGAAGGTCGCGATCCTCTCCGCGACCGGCTCCACGGCGATGGGCAAGGCGGTGGCGCCGAAGCTCGCCGCGCGGTTTGCCCGCGCGATCCTGGAACTCGGCGGCAACAATGCCGGCATCGTCTGCCCCTCGGCCGATCTCGACCTCACCTTGCGCGGCGTCGCCTTCGCGGCCATGGGCACCGCCGGCCAGCGCTGCACCACCCTGCGGCGCCTGTTCGTGCATTCGAGCGTCTATGACAAGCTGGTCCCGCGCCTGATCAAGGCCTATGGCTCGGTCACCATCGGCAACCCGCTGCAAGCGGGAACGTTGATCGGCCCGCTGATCGATCAGCGCGCCTACCAGGGCATGGAGCGCGCGCTCAGCGACGCCAAGGCCGCCGGCGGCAAGGTGCATGGCGGTGGCCGCGCCGCTGCCGATGCCTTCCCCAACGCCTATTACGTCCACCCGGCATTGGTCGAGATGCCGAAGCAGGTGGGGCCGGTCGAGCAGGAGACCTTCGCGCCGATCCTCTATGTGATGAAGTATGAGGATTTCGACGCGGTGCTGGCACTCCACAACGGCGTGCCGCAGGGACTCTCCTCCTCGATCTTCACCAAGGATCTCGGCGAGGCCGAGCGTTTCCTCTCGGCGGCGGGCTCGGATTGCGGCATCGCCAATGTCAACATCGGGCCTTCCGGTGCGGAAATCGGTGGCGCCTTCGGCGGCGAGAAGGAGACCGGCGGCGGCCGCGAGGCCGGCTCGGATTCCTGGAAGGCCTATATGCGGCGCGCCACCAACACCATCAACTACGGCAAGCAGCTGCCGCTCGCCCAGGGCGTGAAGTTCGACGTTGAGTAAAGAGTTCCCCCAAGTGTCGGGGCCATCGACTACGCCCTTCTCCCCTTGTGGGAGAAGGATACGCAGGCTTGGGGAGGCGTGAGCCGAGCCTAGCCGAAGTTGGATGAGGGGTGCGCACCAAAGGTGCGCGCGCGCCGCTGGCGCGCACCCCCTCACCCAGCTCCGGCTAAGCTCGCTGGCGCTCGCTAAGCCTTCGCAACCCTCTCCCACAAGGGGAGAGGGAGATCCGTATGCAGTCGGGAGAAGGTGATGCTATTCGAGATCTGCGTCGAGGGCGTGGATGGCGCCGTCGCCGCCCAGGCGGGCGGCGGCGACCGCATCGAGCTTTGCGCCAGCCTGCTGGAAGGCGGGCTCACGCCGAGCTTCGGCACGATCCGCGCGGCGCTGAGGCTGTGCTGGAAGCCGATCCATGTGATCCTGCGGCCGCGCGGCGGCGACTTCCTCTATTCCGACGCCGAGTTCGCCTCAATGCTGGACGATGCGCGGGAGATCGCACGGATGAACGCCGCCGGCATCGTTATCGGCTGCCTGACCGCGGACGGCCGGATCGATGAAGCACGGATGAAGGCGCTGATCACGGCGGCGCAGCCGCTGAGCGTCACCTGCCACCGCGCGTTCGACATGACCCGGGATCCGGAAGAGGCGCTGGAGGCGCTGATCCGCTGCGGCGTCCACCGGGTGCTGACCAGCGGGCAGAAATCGACCGCCGTCGAGGCGATCCCGCTGCTGAAGAAGCTGAACGCCCAGGCGGCGGGCCGGATCATCGTCATGGCCTGCGGCGAGCTGGCGCCGGACAACATCGCGCAAGTCGTGCGCGAGACCGGCGGCACCGAGTTTCACTTCGCTGCTTTGAAAGTCACGCCGAGCGGCATGCAATACCGGAACCCGTCGGTCGGCATGGGCCGCACCGAGCTCGACCGCGAATACACCAACACGGTGACCGATCCGGAACGGGTGCGCGCCACCATCGCCGCGGCGGGGGGATAGGCCGGCGCATAAAAAGAGCCCCGCTCCGGTGCCCGCGCTCTGGAGAATGCAGGACCGGAACGGGGCGTCAGCGAGCGTAGCCCCCTACGCCGCCTTCCTGAGGACCGCTTGCACGGTCGAACCGATTTCCGCCGGCGTCGGCGAGATGGTGACGCCGACTTCGCGCAGGATCTCCACCTTCTCGCTGGCGCTCTCGCCGAAGGCCGAAATGATGGCGCCGGCATGGCCCATCTTGCGGCCCTTCGGCGCCGACAATCCGGCGACATAGGCGATGACCGGCTTGGACATGTGGTCGCGGACGTATTCCGCGGCCTCCGCCTCCTGCGGGCCGCCGATCTCGCCGATCATCACCACGGCATGGGTCTCGGGGTCCTTCTCGAACAGCTCGAGGATGTCGCGGAACGAGCTGCCGTTGATCGGGTCGCCGCCGATGCCGACCGAGGTCGAGACGCCGATGCCGAGCTCCTTCATCTGCGCCGCGGCTTCGTAGCCCAATGTGCCCGAGCGGCCGACCACGCCGACATGACCCGGCTGGTAGATGTGGCCCGGCATGATGCCGAGCAAGGCCTTGCCCGGGCTGATCACGCCGGCGCAGTTCGGGCCGACCAGAGTCATGCGGTTCTCGGCGCGGTAGCGGCGCATGTAGCGCTTCACCTGGATCATGTCCTGGGAGGGAATGCCGTCGGTGATGGCGACGCAGAGCCGGATGCCGGCGTCGGCCGCTTCCATGATCGAATCGGCGGCGAACGGCGGCGGCACGAAGACGATCGAGGCGGTCGCCCCCGTCTTCTCCACCGCTTCCTTCACGGTGTTGAAGACCGGAACGCCCTGCTCGGTATGGCCACCCTTGCCGGGCGTGACACCGCCGACGACATTGGTGCCGTATTCCTTCATCTCCTTGGTGTGGAAGCTGCCGATGCGGCCGGTGATGCCTTGAACGATCACCGGTGTGTTGCGATCGAGAAGTACAGTCATGTTACGCCACCGCTTTCGGCTGCTTCAAAGAGACGTCGTTCTTCCAGGCCTGCACGGCGCGTTCCGCCGCCTCGGCCAGGGTGTTGGCACGGATGATCGGCAGGCCGCTGCGCGCGAGGATGCGCCGGCCTTCCTCCACATGCGTGCCGGCGAGGCGCACCACCAGCGGCACATGCACCGGATTCTTCTCCAGCGCCTGGACGATGCCTTCGGCCACCCAGTCGCAGCGGTTGATGCCGGCGAAGATGTTGACCAGGATCGCCTGCACATTGTCGTCCGACATGACGAGGCGGAACGCTTTCGCGACGCGGTCCGGCGTGGCGCCGCCGCCGATGTCGAGGAAGTTCGCGGGCTCGCCGCCGGCCAGCTTGATCATGTCCATGGTCGCCATGGCGAGACCGGCGCCGTTGACGATGCAGCCGATGTTGCCGGTCAAGCCCACATAGGAGAGGCCGCGGTCGGCGGCGCGGGTCTCGCGGGAGTCTTCCTGCGATTTGTCGCGAAGCTCGGCGACGCTCGGGTGGCGGAACAGCGCGTTGTCGTCGAAGGTCATCTTGGCGTCGAGCGCCAGGACGCCTTCCTCCGTGATCACCAGCGGGTTGATCTCCACCATGGTGGCGTCGAGGCCCTCCAGCGCCTTGTAGCAGCCCATGATCAGCGTGACCGCCTTCTGGACGTGCTCGCCGGGGATGCCGAGGCCAAAGGCGATCTCGCGGGCCTGGAAGGCCTGCATGCCGACAGCAGGCTCGACCACGCTGCGGATCAGCGTGTCCGGCTTGTCGGCGGCGATGTCCTCGATCTCCATGCCGCCCGCAGCCGAGGCGACCACCATCACGCGCTCGGTCTTACGGTCGAGCACGAAGCCGAGATAGATCTCCTTCAGGATGTTGACCGCGCCTTCGACATAGACGCGATAGACGATCTTGCCCTCCGGCCCGGTCTGGTGCGTCACCAGGCGCTTGCCGAACATCTCGTCGGCGGCGTCATAGACCTCGTGCTCGTTGCTGCAGAGCTTCACGCCGCCGGCCTTGCCGCGGCCGCCGGTATGGACCTGCGCCTTCACCACCCATTTGTTGCCGCCGATCTCGCGGGCGCGATAGGCCGCCTGCTCCGGAGAATAGGCGAGGCCGCCGCGCGGGACGGGGACGCCGTAGCCGGCCAGGATTTCCTTGGCCTGATATTCGTGGATGTCCATTTTTCCTGCCCCTGACTCTTCGTTATTCGGCGGCGGCCGCATTGAGCGTGACGCCTTGCTGGTGGAAGTAATCGACCGCGGCGCCGACGCCGCTGCCGGCCTTGATCGGCACGCCGATGTCGCGCAGCGACAGCTCGACGCCGCCCAACGCGGAGAGGACCATCAGCTCATTAAGGTCGCCGAGATGGCCGATGCGGAACACCTTGCCGTTGAGCTTCGCCAAGCCCATGCCGAGCGAGAGGCCGTAGCGGCGATAGGCATGGCGGATCAGGTTGTTGGAGTCGAAGCCCTCGGTGAGCTGGATCGCGCTCACCGTATCCGACTGCCAGCGCTTCTCCCTGGCGCAGAGCTTCATGTTCCAGGCCGAGATCGCACGGCGCACGCCTTCACCCAATCTGTGATGGCGGGCGAAGACATTCTCCAGGCCCTCGGCCAGCAGCATGTCGACCGAGGTCCGCAAGCCCCGGATCAGCTGCATCGGTGGCGTGTAGGGGAAGAAGCCGTCCTTGTTGGTCCTGATCATATCGGCGAAGTCGAAGTAGCAGCGGTGCAGCTTCGCCGTCTTCGCCGCCTCCAGCGCCTTCGGGCTGACGCAGAGGATGGCGAGCCCGCCGGGCAGCATGAAGCCCTTCTGCGAGCCGCAGACCGCGATGTCGACCTTCCATTCATCCATGCGGAAGTCGACGCTGGCGATCGAGGAGACGCCATCGACGAAGAGCAAAGCCGGATGGCGGGTCTCGTCGAGCGCCTTGCGCACGCCGGCGATGTCGCTGGTCACCCCCGTTGCGGTCTCGTTGTGGCAGGCGAGCACCGCCTTGATCTTCTTGCCGGTGTCGGCCGCCAGGATGTCGGCATAGCGCTCGACCGGCACGCCCTCGCCCCACTCGACGTCGACCAGCTCGACCTCGAGGCCGAGGCGCTGGCACATGTCGATCCAGAGATGCGAGAACTGGCCGAAGCGCGAAGCCAGGACCTTGTCGCCCGGCGAGAGCGTGTTGGTCAGCGCCGCTTCCCAGCCGCCGGTGCCTGAGGAGGGGAACAGGAAGACCTGGCCGGCTTCGGACTTGAAGACCTTCTTCACGTCCTGGAAGAGGGGAAGCGTGAACTCCGGCAGATCCGGGGCCCGCTGGTCTTCCATGGGGATGTCCATGGCGCGGCGCACGCGATCCGGGACATTGGTCGGGCCTGGAATAAAGAGACCCCGCATACCTGCCATGACGCCCTCCTCCATGAATGCCGGATCGCTCCAGCTTGTTTATTTCAGGCAAGTCTGGGCGGGTAGGTTTTTCCATACAACGCTCGAAAGCCCCATCCTTTATGATCCTTTAGGGTGGGTACAATCCCATCCTTTTAGATTGTTTCCATCATTTGGATGAGATAGGCTCCTATCCAAAGGGATAGGAATTATCGATGGCCATGCCGGTTCCGACCATCCAAGGGCCCATCAGCGTCGCCTTGGCGGACAACAACCCGCTGATGCTCTCGGCGCTCTCGGACCTGTTCGAGCGCGATTCGCGCTTCACCCTGGTCGCGACCCTCTCCAGCGCCGAGGCCTTCCTGGAGATGATGGGCCGGGTCCCGACCAGAATCGGCGTGGTGGACTGGACCTTGCCGAGCCTGGGCGGCGAGCGGCTGCTGGAGAACCTGCGCGGCAGGCCGAATGCGCCGCGGGTGCTGGTCTATGGACCGGAGGGCGACATGGACCTGGTGCGGAAGGCGATGGCGGCGGGCGCCGCCGGCTTCTGTGCGCGCAGCAACCTGCCGCAGCAACTGATCGACGTCGCCTATGCCGTCGCGCAGGGACAGATGGTGTTTCCCTTCATCGACGTGCGGGCACTCAACCACGACCCGAAGGCGGAGCTGACCTCGCGCGAGCGCGCGCTGCTGTCGGCCCTGGCGCGCGGCCTTGCCAACAAGGATCTCGCCGCCGAGCTCGAGATCTCGGTCAACACGGTGAAGTTCCACCTGCGCAATCTCTACGACAAGCTCGGCGTCAACAGCCGCGCCCAGGCGATCGCCTTCTATTACTCGACCGGCGGGACGCGCTAGACCGGCTTGGTCTGCTCCCAGAGCGCGCGCAGGCCGTCGCCGTGGCCCACGAAGCGGTCGGCGAGCGGCTTCAAGGACGCGATGCGGTCGACGCGGAAATGGCGGAAGTCATCGCGCAACTCGCACCAGGCGGCGAGCACGGCGACCTCGACGTAATAGACCAGCGCGATCGGCCGCACCACGCGCTGGGTCGGCGCGTTGCCGGCGTCGAGATAGCCCAATCGCAGCTTGCGCTCCTCGCGGATCGCGCGGCGCACCGCCTTCATGTCGATGCCCGGCACCGAGGCACCCCAGGTCGAGACATGCAGCATCCGCGTGTCGAGGCTCTGCTCGCTCTCCTGCGGCAGAACCTCGGCGATCTTGGTGCCGACGCTGGCCGCGGCCCGCTGCAACCCGGCATCGCCGGTGCGCCGCAGCAGCGCCAAGCCGACCACGATGGCCTCGACCTCGTCGGCGTCGAACATCAGCGGCGGCAGGTCGAAGCCGCGGCGCATCACATAGCCGATCCCCGCCTCGCCCTCGATCGGGATGCGCATCGCCTGCAGGGCGGCGATGTCGCGGTAGATGGTGCGCTGGTGCACTTCCAGGCGCTCGGCGATGGCCAGCGCGGTCAGCGGCTTGCGGGCGCTGCGCAAGACCTGGATCACCTCGAACATGCGGTTGGACCGGCCCATGGGCGAAACCGTAGCAGGTCTGCTGACACACAGATGTCAGCAGTGATT
>JAYSFH010000202.1:0-6882 GCA_041913405.1 Dongia sp.
CCCTCATCAACGACATCGCCAGCCAGACCAATCTCCTGGCCCTGAACGCGACCATCGAGGCGGCGCGGGCGGGCGAGGCCGGCAAGGGCTTCGCGGTCGTCGCATCCGAGGTGAAGAACCTCGCGATGCAGACCGCCAAGGCGACCGACGAGATCTCGACCCAGGTGCAGGCCATCCAGCAATCGACCGGCACCGCGGCTGCGGAGATTTCCGAGATCGCCAAGACCATCGAGCAGATCAACCAGATCGGCGGCACGGTGGCCGCGGCGGTGACCGAGCAGGAAGCCGCGACCGGCGAGATCAGCCGCGCCGTCACCCAGGCCGCCAGCGGCACCTCGGAGCTTCGCGGCAACATCCAGAGCGTCGCCGAGACCGCGCGGCGCAGCGGCCAGACTGCCTCCGACATGCAGAATGCCGTGTCGCTGGTCGGCCAACGCTGCGACGAGCTGCAGCTTCGGGTGGACGATTTCCTGAAGCGCGTGCGGGCCGGGTAAGAAGTGCGCGGGCGGCTTAAGCCGCCCGCTCCTTCCCGATCCGGTACCAGTCGATGTTCCGGATCACGATCATCGCCGCCAGCAGCGCCACGAAGAGTGCGATCGTGCCGGCGAGCAGCGCGTAATCGTCCATCTGCAGCAGATCATAGACATAGGCCTGCACCGCGGTGAGAATCACCGCGACCGCGTAGCCCAGCTTGCGGCTCATGGTGCGCCAGGCATACCAGGCAATCATCGCGATATCCGCCGCGCTGGCGATGACATAGGCGTGGAGGAAGGCGATATGCTCCGAGAGCGAGAGCAGCAGCAGATAGAAGAGGCAGAGTGCCGCGCCCACCATCAGATACTGGATCGGGTGCACTTTGTTTCCCCCAAACAGACCGCTGATGAAGATGGTCGCGAAGGTGAGCGCGATCACCAGCACGCCGTATTTCAGGATCCGGTCGGTCTGCTGATGCACATCGCCGGGCTCGACGAAGGTGACGCCGACCGTGGTGTTCCAGAGCGTTTCCGGATTGGCCTCGCCGAGCCGCCAGGTCGCGGGGAAGCCACGGGTGAGCGCGCCAAGCGACCAGGTCGCATCGAAGCCGGCCTCGGTAATGTTCCGCTCGTCCGGCAGGGTGCGGCCAGAGAAATCCGGATGCGGCCAATCCGATTTGACATGAACGCGCGTCACGTCGGCGATCGGGGCGAAGCGCAAGGCCGAGCTGCCGCGAAAATCGATCGCGATCTTGAAGCCGACCGGCTTCGCGACGTCGGCCGCGGTCAGCGGCACGGCCAAGGCCAGGCTGCTCGAAAGCCCAGCATCGCGCTGCAGGGCATCCTCCGCGACCGGCGCCTGATCGGCGACGGCGATGGTCATGCCGCGGATGGCCGAGGGATCGGCGATGCCGATCAGCAGCTTCGCGGCGCTCCAGTCGATCATCTCCGGCGCGACTTCAGCGCGGGGGCGCGCGAGGCCGGCGAAATCGCCGCTGAGCTGGGCGGTGCCGCCATAGACCAGCACCTCGTAGATGCTCTTGGCGCGGCGCTCGGCCTTCACCTCGGTTTCGATGGTGAGATGCTTGGGCAGGAAATAGAGCTGGCTGGTGCCGAGACGCGGCGGGCCGGACGCGGCATCGCTGGCCTCGCTGACATAGCGATAAGGAACGACCAGGATCGGGCCCAAGATGGTCTGCGGCCCGCCCCATTGGCTGGTGATCTCGGAATCGACCTCGAGCTTGCGATTCTCGCGCTCATAGACCAGTCCTTCGATCATGTTCAGCGGGATGAGCAGCACCAGCATCAGCAGGCCGAGGAAGACGGCGCGGCGGGTCGCCTCGAATCCGGCGCTGCCGAGGCCGAAGCGGCGGTGCCAGGGTTGGCCATTGGGCTGCCGCGGCGGCGCCGGCTCCTGACGCGGAATGTCAGGGTGGAGGTCGGTCATCGTCTTTCCCCTCTTGCTCGGGTCTGTCCCCAAGAGGCAGGTTGCGGGTCCAAGTCGTTCCGCGCGCGGCGGAACTGAGGCGAAACCGGGGAAAACCGGGTGCCGCATCATGACGGAGATCTGAAATGGCCAGCCAAGCCGAGAAAGCCGAGACCTTCCGCAAGCTGCATCAGAGCGGCACCTTCGTGATTCCCAATCCCTGGGACATCGGCTCGGCGAAGCTGCTGGAAGCCTGGGGCGCCAAGGCGTTGGCCACTTCCAGCGCGGCTTTCGCCTTCACGCTTGGGAAGCCCGACGGCGACAACGTGGTCAGCCGCGAAGCGACCCTGGCGAATTACGGCGCCATCGCCGCGGCGACCGATCTTCCGGTGAGCGCAGACCTGCAGGGCTGCTTCGGCCGCGATCCGAAGGTGGTCGCTGAGACTATCCGTCTCGCGGGTGAAGCGGGCTTGTGCGGCGGCTCGGTCGAGGATGCGGTCGGTGAGATCCTCGATCTCGGGCTGGCGCGGGAGCGGGTCGCGGCGGCGGTCGA
Organism: Dongia sp.; assembly: GCA_041913405.1. Classification (GTDB taxonomy): domain Bacteria; phylum Pseudomonadota; class Alphaproteobacteria; order Dongiales; family Dongiaceae; genus Dongia. The sequence goes on from JAYSFH010000202.1 coordinate 2,453, forward strand.
AGCCGCGCGGGCGATGAAGTTCCCCTTCACATTGACCGCGCGGGCGGAGAACTTCCTCTGGGGCAAGAAGGATCTCGCCGAAACGATCAAGCGGCTGCAGGCGTTCCAGGAAGCGGGCGCCGACGTGCTCTACGCACCGGGCCTTGCCACCGAGGCCGAGATCGCAGCTGTGCTGAAATCGGTCGATCGCCCGATCAATGTGCTGGTCGGAATGGGCGCAAAGCCGTTGACCGTCGCCGACTTCACCCGTCTCGGCGCGCGGCGCCTGAGCGTCGGGAGCAGCCTCTACAGCGCCGCCATGGGCGCATTCCAGCACGCTGCAAAGACGCTCCTGGAGAAGGGCGCCGTCGATTACGGCAAGCCGATGCCGTTCGGCGATCTGCAGAAGGCGTTCGGGGCGAAGGGCTAGGCCCTATCTTGGTCGTCGTGGTACGCGAAGGCGTACCATCCACGAGTTTCTATCGTGCAACGGATGCAAATTCGTGGATGGTCGGCCTTCGCCGACCATGACGAAGGGTATGTAACTACATCCCCTTCGCCACCCCGCCCATCTTGCAGACCTGCTTCCACTCGGCGGCGGTCACCGGCTGCACCGAGAGGCGGGAGTTCTTCACCAGCACCATGTCCTTCAGCGCCGGCGTCGCCTTGATCTCCTTCATCGAGACCGGGGTCGGCACCGCGGCGACGGGCTTCACCTCGACCATGCCGAACTTCTCCGTCTTGTCGGTCGGGTCGGGGTGGTATTCCTTGGCGATCTCCATGATGCCGACGATCTCCAGGCCCTCGTTGGAGTGATAGAAGAAGGCGCGGTCGCCCTTCTTCATCTTCTTCATATTGGCCGAGGCCTGGAAATTCCTGACGCCGGTCCAGCCGGTCTTGCCGTCCTTGTTGAGCTGAGCCCAGGAATAGGCGGAAGGCTCGGACTTCATCAGCCAGTATTGCATCGCGGCTTCTCCTATTTCGGGAAGACTTTCTTGACGCCGTGCACGGCGACCGACTGGAACAGGCCGGCCCTGGCGTAAGGGTCGTTGGCCAGGAACTGGTCCATCTCGGCGCGGTCGGCGACCTCGAGCACCAGCAGGCTGCCGATCATCGCCTCGCCGTCGAGCAGGGGACCGGCGAAGAGCAGCTTGTCGTTATACGAGGTGAGATACTCGACATGCTGCGGCCGGTTCGCCATGCGAACGTCGATGGCACCGGGCTTGTCGAGGCAGTAGGCCTTGATTTGAATAGGTGTGTTCATTCTTTTTAATCGTCATGGTCGGCGAAGGCCGACCATCCACGAGTTTGCATCCGTCGCACCACAGAAACTCGTGGATGGTACGCCTTCGCGTACCATGACGACCGAGTGGTGAGTGGATACCGAGAATCGCCATCATCAAGCCTTCACGCCCGCGCCACGCAGCGCGGGGGCGTCATTGTCCAGCGGCCAGCGCGGGCGCGGGGCGAAATCCAGCGCGCTCACCTCGCCGCGTTTCAGATGCTCGAGGCCGGTCCAGGCGATCATTGCGGCGTTGTCGGTGCAGAGCGCGATCGGCGGCGCGACCAGCTTCAGGTTGCCTTTCGCCGCGGTCTCGGCGAGACGCTTGCGCAGGCGCGCATTCGCCGCGACGCCGCCCGCGACGACCAGTGCGTTCATGCCGGGGGCCATGGCAATCGCGCGCTTCACGCGGTCGGCGATCGATTCCGTGACCGCGATCTCGAAACCCGCGGCGAGATTGGCGACGGTCTCAGGCGAAAGCGGCCGCAAGGCCTCGACGCGTTGGCGGAGCGCGGTCTTCAAGCCGCTGAAGGAAAAGTTGCAGTCGGGCCGTCCCAGCATCGGCCGCGGCAAATCAAGGACCGGAGCGGCTGCGCCTTCAGCGGCGCGCTGGATCGCCGGGCCGCCGGGATAGCCGAGCCCCAAGAGCTTCGCCGCCTTGTCGAAGGCCTCGCCGGCGGCGTCGTCGATGGTGGTGCCGAGCCGGCGATATGTCCTCCACCACCAGGAGCTGGCAATGGCCGCCGGAAACCAGCAGCAGATAGGGGAAGGCGACGTCGTCGGAGAGTCGCGCGCTCAAGGCATGGCCTTCGAGATGGTTGACCGCGTAGAACGGCTTGTTGTGCACGGCCGCGATCGCCTTGGCCATGGTGACACCGACGATAACGCCGCCGATCAGGCCCGGCCCGGCGGTCGCGGCGATGCCGTCGAGATCGGCGAAGCCGATCCCGGCCTGGCGCATGGTGGATTCGATCAGCGGGCCGAGATGCTCCAGATGCGCGCGGGCGGCGACTTCGGGCACCACGCCACCGTATGGCTTGTGCTCGTCGAGCTGGGAGAACAGCGCCTCGGCCAGCACCCGGCGCCGGTCGTCGACCACGGCGGCGGCCGTTTCGTCGCAGCTCGATTCGATGCCCAGGACAATCATCGGGGTGCGATCATGGCGGCGTGATTTCCGAGCTTCCGGCGGAGGTTGCAATGCGGCGCCTCGCCCGGCTAAAAGGACCCGGAATCCAGGGGAAATGGGCGCGGCGCAGCAGTTATGGCGGTTTCCGGATCGAGTATCAACATCGGCACCCGCGGCAGCCCGCTGGCCTTGGCCCAGGCCGAGCTGACCAAGGCCGGCCTGCTCGCGGCGCATGCCGATCTCAAGCCCGAAGACGTCACCATCGTCCCGATCAAGACCACCGGCGACAAGGTCCAGGACCGGACTCTCTCGGAGATCGGCGGCAAGGGCCTGTTCACCAAGGAGATCGAGGAGGCGCTGCTCGACGGCCGGATCGACCTCGCGGTCCACTCCATGAAGGACATGCCGACTTTCCTGCCCGCCGGTCTGGTGATCGTCGCGATGCTGGAGCGCGAGGACCCGCGCGACGTGCTGATCTCGCCGGTCGCCGACAGCATCGCGCGCTTGCCCCAGGGCGCCATCGTCGGCACCGCGTCGCTGCGCCGCCAGGCCCAGCTGCTGGCGCTCAGGCCCGATCTCAAAGTCCAGCCGCTGCGCGGCAACGTCGGCACCCGGCTCGACAAGCTCGCGCGCGGCGAGGCGGCAGCAACCTTGCTGGCACTGGCGGGCCTGAAGCGACTCGGGCGGGCCGATGCGGCCACCGCGATTCTCTCGACCGACGACTTCCTCCCCGCCGTGGCCCAGGGCGCGATCGGGATCGAGATCCGCGCAAACGACCCGCGCGTCGCCGCTTTGGTGGCGCCGCTCGACCACCGGCCGACCACCATCGCCGTCACCGCCGAGCGCGCCATGCTGGCGGTGCTCGACGGATCCTGCCGCACGCCGATCGCCGCTCATGCGGAGATCTTCGGAACCCAGCTCCGGCTGCGGGGTTTGGTTGCGCTCCCCGACGGCACCGAGTCGCATTTCGCCGAGGATACCGGCAACGCGACGCCGGAGGGCGCTGCGGCGCTTGGCCGCGCGCTGGGCGAGCGGCTCAAGGCGCTGGCGGGGCCGAACTTCCTGGCTTAGGCTTCCGACTGAAATACTCCGACGCGTCGGGGACAGAGGGCTACCATGCATGCATTGATCACCCGGCCGTTGGAAGATGCGAAGCCGCTGGCCGAGCTGCTGGCCGGCCGCGGCGTCGAATGCACGGTAGAGCCGCTGCTGGAGATCGCGCCGCTGGCCGACGCACAGATCGATCTCGACGGCGTGCAGGCCTTGCTCTTCACCAGCGCGAATGGGGTCCGCGCCTTCGCCGCCAAGAGCTCCCGCCGCGACCTGAAGGTGCTGACCGTCGGTGACGGTTCCGCGACAGTCGCGCGCGAAGCCGGTTTCAGCGATGTGACCGCGGCTGGCGGCGATGTCGAAGCGCTCGCCGCCCTGGTCATCGCCAAGCTCGATCCCAAGGCCGGGCCGCTGTTCCATGGCGCGGCCTCGGTGCTGGCCGGCGATCTCCAGGGCAAGCTCGAAGCCGCCGGGTTCACGTTGCGCCGGGTCGTGCTCTATGAGGCCAAGACCGCGACCACGCTCAGCCATGAGACGCGGATGAATCTCGCGCTGGGCGGCGTCGATATGCTGCTGCTGTTCTCGCCGCGCACCGCCCGCACCTTCGCCGAACTCTGGCGCAAGGCCGATGCACCGAGCCTCGGCAAGACCACCGCCCTCTGTCTGAGCGCCGCCGTCGCCCGCGAGGTCGCCGACCTCGGCTGGCTGCGGATCGAGACCGCGGCGAGCCCGGACCAGCCGGCCATGCTGGCGCTGGTCGAGGCCGAGATCGAGCGCCGCAGCCCGGTGGTCGAAGTGCTGCCGCCGAAAGCCGAAGCCGCGAAGGAAGCGCCGCGCGTCGAGGAGACCATGCAACAGAACTTCACGCCGCCGCCGCTCTACAACCCGCCGCCGCCCCAGCCGAAATCCGGCATCTTCGGCGGCGTGGTGGCCGGGCTGATCGCCGGCGCTGCCGCGGCAGCGGCGATGGTCTACACCGAGCCCTATTGGCAT
>JAYSFH010000203.1:0-6873 GCA_041913405.1 Dongia sp.
CATTATAGGTGCGATAGGCGGGCGTGTAGGGCGTCGGCACCCGCAGGCGCACATGGCCGGCTTCGACGAACAGCGCGCCGTCCTCGCGCTTGGTGCCGTCGGCGGTCATCACATGGCAGGGCACCAGGTTCATCGGCGGGTGCGCCAGCGCCCCGGCGACGAAGACATTGACCGGGTTGCGGTAGAGCTCCAGCGGCGTGCCCACCTGCTCGACCCGCCCCTTGCGCATCATGCAAATCCGCTCGCCGAGGGTCATGGCCGCGACCTGGTCGTGGGTCGCATAGACCATGCTGCGGCCCAGGCTGCGGTGCAGCTTCACCAGCTCGAGGCGCATCTCGTTGCGGAGCTGCGCATCGAGATTGGCCAGCGGCTCGTCGAACAGGTAGGCGACCGGATCGCGCACCAGGGCCCGGCCGAGGGCGACGCGCTGCTGCTCGCCGCCGGTCAGCGCCGACGGCCGGCGGCGAAGATGCTGGTCGAGGTCGAGCATCTCCGCGATCCGGCGGACCTTCTGCTCGATCTCCGCGCGCGGTGCCTTGTGCATTTTCAGGCCGAAGGCCAGGTTCTCGCCGACCGAGAGATGCGGATAGAGCGCATAGGACTGGAACACGATGGCCAGGTTGCGGTCCTTCGGCGCGACGTCGTTGACCATCTGGTCGCCGATGAAGACCTCGCCGTTGCTTGGACTCTCCAGGCCGGCGATCAGGCGCAGCAAGGTCGACTTGCCGGCGCCCGATGGCCCCAGCAGGACCATGAGCTCGCCGTCATCGACCTGCAGCGTCACATCCGCGAGCGCAGCGACCTTGCCGTAATTCTTGGAGACATCCTGAAGCGCAATCGACGCCAACGGCTTAATTCCACTGCCGAATCACTGAGTTTCTTCGGCATTATCATCGCATCGCACCCCAGCGTGTGCAATCAAACGCGGCATCGCAGGTTGCCGTTTGGAGATTCGGGGCGCAGCAGAGCGTCCATCGCGCGCTAAGGCGCGGCGCGGCGTCGCCTCCGGCGCTCGTAGAAGCCGCCGCATTCCTTGGCGGCCTGCTCGAGGTAGGCGGCGACCTTGTGGCAGGCGTGGTTGTCCTCGGCGTCCTGTGCGAAGCGGTCGAGCATCCGCAGGCGGACCACCTTCTGGGCGATGCCGATATCGTCGACATCGGCCAGGAACCGCGCCCGCGTCGCCGCATGAAGGTCGATCCAGCGCTGCGCGGGCGGTTTGCAACCCGCCGGGTCATACTTGTAGACCAGCTGGCGGCTGATCTCGATGCCGAAGGTCTCGCGCACCGCCGCGGCCACCTGGGACGGCGTGTCGAAACGTGCCAGGCCGCGGACGATGAACGCCCTGATCTCGTCGGTGAGGCGGATCGTCCGCCCTCTCCCGGTCGACAAAGGTGCATCCGGTAAACCTCCGGTCCGGGTTGGCGTGTCAGACAGCGTGTCCGGTAAACCTCCGCTCCGGGTCGCCATGTCCGGCAACAGCGTGTCCGGCAAACCTCCGGTCCGGGTCGCCATGTCCGGCAACAGCATGTCCGGTAAACCTCCGGTCCGGGTCGGCGTGTCCGGCAACAGCGTGTCCGGTAAACCTTCGGTCCGGGTCGGCGCGGTCTCGAAAGCCTTCAACGTCAAGGCGTCCAACTTTCGCGCTTCCAGCAAAGCTTCGGTCAAGATGGGCGGCATGGCGACCTCTCCGCAAAATGGTTGGGCATGACGGTGCGCGCGGCATCCGTCGCTCTTCGGTATTGCTGATCGGGAACGCGGCACCACAGGCCGGTCTCAAAGGCCCGCGCAGCGGCGGGGCGCGGCCGGGGCATCACGGCCAATGCGAGACGCAGTATAGTTCACTTTATGTTCCAACGCAAGGTGGACGCGCGGCGACGAGGCGCAAAGCCGACGCATTCAGATCGCGGGCGCGTGCCGAGATGACTCGCAGCGGGTCGGCGCCCCGCTGGTTTTAAAATCGCCATACCGGCGCGGGACGGATCGGCGTGAATGCCTCCCGCGCCGCGTTGTTGCGCGTCGCACATGCATTGGCGCGACCGAAAATGCATGCTGTCGGTCGGGATGGCACCTGACATCGCGCAATGTCCTGATTTGCCCCGATCGAATGGAGACTTTTAACCAGAGGTCTTGTTGCGCTTCCGATCAGGCTTCGTGCAAGTTCTGGAGATCGAAATCGTGAGTCAAGGGAGGTTCGTCATGCGGATCGCCGGCTTTCTCGCAGGGCTCTTGCTGGCCGCATGGAGCGGCGGCGCCCATGCGACCACGCTGACCTTCGACCTTCCCTATGCCTCGCAGGGGACGACCTACTCGGAGGGCGGCTACAACTTTTCGGCCTCGGCGCTTGATTTCTACAGCTGGGGCCCGAAGGGCACGGCGTTCGGCGATGCCTTCTCCGCCGATCCATCCTTCACCTCGGCGACGCTCTTCAACAACACTCAGAGCGCCACGGTGACCATGACCGCGGATAGCGGAGCCTTCAATCTCGCGAGCATGGATTTCGCCGACGTCTACAACAACGGCTATGCCAACCAGATCAACTTCTTCTACCAGGAGGCTGGCGGCGGCACCGGAAACATTTCCAAGACGCTCGATACGACGCCGGGGCTTCAGACCCTCGCCTTCAACCTCAGCAACATCGTCCTCCTCTCCTGGAGCACGGTCGGGGTTTCCAACCAGTGGGATAATGTCGTCGTGACGAACGTCGCGACCACGCCGATCCCGGCCACCCTTCCGCTCCTCGCCTCCGGTCTCTCGGGCCTCGGCCTCTTCGCGTGGCGGCGCCGGAAGCAGCCGGGCCGTGGGCGTGAGCCCGGCGGCTCCTGATCGGTCGCGACGCCACGATCAGGCGAAGGAATTGTCAGCGCGAACGCCGATGAGCGTCGTCGAAGTCGCACTCACGACGGGATTTGACTCGGCCAGCGGGCGCAACTGAAAAGCGGATGAACGATCGCCGCGGTCGAATTACGACAGCCCCTTCGCGGTCTTGATCGCGGCCTGCACGCCATCGACGAAGCCGAACAGGTATTCGCTGGTCAGCATGCGGCCATCGGCCTCGAAGCCGTCGAGAATGTCGTCTTCCACGAGAATGCCCTCGGGGTCGATGCAGCGCTTGTAGAGCGCCAGCAATTCGTCGAAGGAAACTCCGGCGTCGTAAGTGAAGGTCTCGACGTTTTCAACCGCCCCCTGGTCATCCGAGGCTTCAGCCCAGGCGCGGCCGGCGTTGAAGCCGAGGGGATAGTCTTCATCAGAATCCGCGGTCATGGGTGGTCCTTCGTCCTTTTCATGACGCTCATACTCGATCCTGCCGCATGTCACCGGCACTCAAAAGGCGCTATCCAGGTTCCTGTAGTAAATTCCCGCCAACACCATGTTCACCAACGAGCCGTTATCGGATAGCGGCAGCAGGAGTTTTTGCTCGCGCAGAAAGCGGCCTTCGCTGTTGACAAATCGAGTCTCGAAGTAGGCCGGCTGTGCCGTGTCGAGCACCGGCTTGTATTGGGTGACGATCAAGTTCCGCTCTTCGGCGGAAGTCAGGACCTCCGAGCCTTTGCCGGTGCGATCCTTTCCGCCGAAACCAATGAGGTTTGAACCGTCAAGCCGGACCCGATAATTCTCAACCCCGCCGAAGAACTCCGCCAGAAGAAGATTGCCGAGCCATTCGCGCATCTCCAGCGGCTCTATGTCTGCACGTGAAGGCAGAGGCCGTCCGTTGCATTTCCCGATCCAGTAGTCATAGAGCCGCGCCAAGCGCGGATTGCGGGATTCCAAGCTTCCGGGCTGCGGCGGCAGCAGCTTGATTTCGATATGGGCCATGCCGGTAGCGTATACGACAGGGCTTGCTGCACTGGCAAATCCGAGATCTGCGTCGGTGGCGCTAGGCCGTCCCGCGCAGGCGGCGCAAGCTTCCCTTCCCGCTGCGCCAGAGCGGGGAGAGCAACCGGCTCATGATCGGGATCGCGACCAGACCGACGCAGAGGCCGACGAGGCCGGCGCCGGCGGCCTGGACCAGCCAGGCGAAGAAGGCGCCGACGGCAGGGATCGCGTGTTCCGCGGCGGCGCCGGCATCGTGCAGCAGGTGGCTCGGCCCAGCCCAGCCATAGCTCTCGAGCCCGTGCAGCAAAATTCCGCCGCCGACCCAGATCATCGCCGCGGTGCCGACGATGCCGAGCAGGCGCAGGAAGTGCGGCATGACCCGGACCAGGAAGCGGCCGAACAGTCTCGCCGGCGCGCCGAGCGGGCCGCCGACCCGTGCGAGCGCCAGGCCCATGTCGTCGGCCTTCACGATGATGGCGACGACGCCATAGACCGCGATCGTGATCGCGATGCCGACGACGGCCAGCACCGCCGCCTGGGTCCAGGGTCCGGCGTCCGGAACGGCGCCGAGGGTGATGGTCATGATCTCGGCCGAGAGGATGAGGTCGGTCTTGATGGCGCTCGCGACCTTCTGGTCCTCGAAGGACTTTGCATCGGCCGCAATCGGTTCCAAGGCGGCTTCATGCTCGTGTGCGGCATGCGGGAAGAGGGATTCGTAGACCTTCTCGGTGCCTTCGTAGCAAAGATAGAGCGCGCCCAGCATCAGCAAAGGCATGATGGCTTGCGGCGCGAGCAGGCTCAGCGCCAACGCGGCGGGCAGCAGGTAGAACAGCTTGTTCTTGAGCGAGCCGAGGGCGATCTTGCCCACGACCGGCAGCTCGCGCGCCGCGGTGAACTCCGTGAGATAGCGTGGGGTGACCGCAGTGTCGTCGATCACCACGCCCGCCGCCTTGGTGCCGGCCTTGGCCGCCTGCCCGGCGATGTCGTCCAGCGACGCCGCCGCGGCCTTGGCAATGCTCGCCACGTCGTCGAGAAGGGCAATCAGGCCGATGCTCATGGAAATGCCTCAGGAAGTTGCGAGCAACGGACGACCGATCCGATTACTGGTTCGATTTCAGGCCATCGCGTTCTATGCCGCCGCGGGTTTCCGGCGATGCAGCATCTCGGAAATCTTCTCCGCCTGGCCGAGGCGCTTGTCGATCTCCGCCATGGTCTTCGCAAGATCATCGCTCTCGTCCTGCGCGAAGGCGCGCAGGCCCGCGAGGTAGATCGCGAGCAGGCCTTTCAGCCGCAGCGCGCCCTTCAAGCCGCTGGCGCTGATCCCCGCGGCTTCCAGGGTGAGCGACCGCGAACGCCGGAGCTGGCAGAGCAGAGCGGCGAAGCTGTCGGGTGTCGCGGGGAGCTGCCGCATCAGCCGGCGATAGGCCTCGCGGTCGCCTTTCAGGATGTCGAAGCGCCGCATGATGATGTCGAACAGCCGGTCCTTCGGCGTGCCTTCCAGTGGGTCGCCGTCGAGGCTGGTCAGGATCCGCTCGTCGATCGCGCGGGTGAGGCCGAGCAGGATCGCGGTCTTGCTCGGATAAACCCGGTGCGCTTCCGCGATCGGCACGCCGGCCTGCTCGGCGATCTCGGCGAAGGAAAGGTCAATCCAGCCCTGGGTCTCGACCAGTTTCAGCAGCGCCTTGCGCAAGGCGGCGGCGGAGTCACCGCCGGCCGCGCGCGCCGGTTTCCGCGCGGTCGTCCGTGCCGCTTTCTTCGCTCCAGCCCGTTTCGCCATGTCCGAGCCTCCCTAAGCCTGAATCGATATTGGGCGTGAATCGATTACTCGTTGGAGAAACTATGGCCCCGCGCCTGTTCTGCATCAAGGCCGGGGGAGGCTTATCAGGCCTTCAGGGCGAGAATTTGACCCTGCGTGACCCGCTGCAGGTCATGCGGCGTCAGCCTAAAGACGGAATGCGGCGAACCGGCGGCGGCCCAGATCTCCGACAAGGCCATCAGGTCTTCGTCGATGAAGGTCTTGAGCTTGATCCCATGCCCCACCGGCGAGACGCCGCCGATGGCAAAGCCGGTCTCGGCCCGCACGAATTCCGCATCGGCCTTGCCGATCGATTCGTTCAGTGCTGCGGCGAGCTTCTTCTCATCGACGCGGTTGGCGCCGCTCGCCATCACCAGGATGGCGCGGCCCGAAGGCTTGGCGCGGAACACCAGCGACTTCGCGATCTGCGCGACCGAACAGCCGATCGCCGCAGCGGCGTCTGCAGAGGTGCGGGTCGAGGCGGAGAATTCCTTGATCTCGGTCGCAAGCCCCAGCTCGGACAGCGCCTGGCGGACGCGATCGACACTGTCCATGGCCCGCCGTCTACTGCGCGAGCTCGCGGGAGCGCCGGGTCGCCGCGGCGATCGCCTTGGTCAGCAGCGGCTGCAGGCCGTCCGGCGCCATCAGCACGTTCAAGGCTTCGAGCGTCGTGCCCTTCGGGCTGGTGACGTTGATGCGGAGCTGCGCCGCGCTCTCGTCGGAGAGCCGCGCCAGCTCGCCGGAGCCGGAGACGGTCTCGCGCGCGAGGCGCATCGCCATCTCGGCGGGGAGGCCGGCTGCGCGGCCGGCTTCGGCCAGACATTCGATCAGCAGGAAGGTATAGGCCGGCCCGCCGCCGGAGAGCGCGGTCACCGCGTTCAGCAGGTCCTCGCTGTCGACCCATTCCACCGTGCCGACAGCTTGGAGCAGCTCGCCGCAGAGCGCGATCCGCTCCGGACGAACCTTGGGATCGCGGTAGATCACGCTGACGCCGCGCCCGACCGCCGCCGGGGTGTTCGGCATCGAACGCACGATCTCCGCAGCCGCGCCCAGCCGGTCCTTGAAATAGGCGAGGGTCTTGCCGGCCGCGATCGAAAGGAAGGTCGCGTCCTGGTCGACCCCTGGCCCGACATATTTCCGGTAGTCGGGCAAGGCGTCGTCCATGAATTGCGGCTTCACCGCCAGGAGCAGCAAGGCCGGCTTCAAGCCGGCCGGCAGATCGGCCGCTTTGGTGATGACGGTGACGCCCGTGGCCTGGACATCGT
>JAYSFH010000204.1:0-6867 GCA_041913405.1 Dongia sp.
CGCGTTGAGGTCGGTGGCCGATTTCATATAGGCGCGCAAGGTCGAGGCGTTGGGCGAATCCTGATAGGCCTGCTGCGCGTCGTTGAACTCGCCGACCGCGACGGCCCGGTCGGCGGTGCCCGCCAGGTCCGCCATCTTCTGGAAATGCGCGGCCGCCTGCCCGACCACGGGATTCATCGCCGCAGTCGCCTTGCGCAGGGCATCGGCCTTGATGCCTTCCTGGTACTTCCCATAGAGCCAGGAGAACCCGCTGGCGGCCGGACCGACGATGGCCGCCGCCGCCGGCCCGGATCCGGGCTGCACGACATTCGCCGCGGAGCTGATCGCCGCGCTGGCCTTCCCCAGCGCCGCCGAGACTTCGTCGCGGGAGTCCGCGGCCACCAACTCGTTGAGCGCCTTGGCATAGGCGCTGAGGTCGTCGGCGATCAGCGCCGTTTCCGGAATGAGGGTCTGGAAGGCGAGCGGCTTGGGGTCGGCATCCTTGGCGAGGCGGTAGCCGAGTTCGCAGCCGCTCGAGCCCGTCATGCAGCCGTCCTGCATCGGCGCAACCGCGATCCCGGCCTGCGGACTCCCCAGCACCTTGGCCACGCCGATCGCCGTCAGGCGTTGTGCCGCGGCCTCGTCATAGGCCTTGATGGCCGCGCTCGCATCCTGGGTGGCCGTGGCGAACGGCCCGATGACCTTGCTGGGATCGCCCGTGGAGCAGGCAGCGCAGCAAAGGAGAACTGCAATGGTCGCAGCGATCCGCAAGCCCCGTGTCGCCATGATCGCCCCTCGCTCTCCCGGCATTGTCCGATCGACGGTGCCCCCCGTTCCGAGGCAAGTCAACTGTGGATGGTATAATGCCACGGAGATTGCCGCACCGATCCTGCGATCGCGCTATTGTGCTGCCTGCCGCAGCGCCCCATCTTGATCTCGGGTGTGTGGTCGCGGCAGAAACCATAACCCGCTGTCTCGGCGAAACTTGGCCTGGAGGGAGGAGCGGATGCGGACCACGCGACGGACGTTCCTGCAAGCGAGTGCGGCGGCCACCTTCCTGCCGACCGCGCTCAGCGCCGCCGAGGCCGGGCCCGCGACCCGCGCGATCCCCTCCAGCGGCGAGGCCTTGCCGATGGTCGGGCTCGGGAGCTGGATCACCTTCAATGTCGGCGATGACCCGAAGCTTCGGGACGAATGCGCCGCCGTGATGGCGGCCTTCTTTGCCGCGGGCGGGCGGATGATCGATTCCTCGCCGATGTATGGCTCGGCACAGCCGGTGATCGGCTATGGCCTCGCGAAGCTCGGGCGGCCGAAGGCTTTGTTCTCCGCCGAGAAGGTCTGGACCTCCGGCGACGGCCCGGCGCAGATCGAGGAGACGCGGCAGCATTGGGGTGTCCAGCGCTTCGACCTCCTGCAAGTCCACAACCTGGTCGATTGGGAGACCAAGCTGCCGCAGCTCTTCGAGATGAAGGCGGCGGGCAAGCTGCGCTATGTCGGCATCACCACCTCGGAGGGGCGGCGGCATGATCTCTTCGAGCAGATCATGCGCGACCATCCGCTCGACTTCGTGCAGCTCACGTACAACGCCGCTGACCGCGAGGCAGAGGAAAGGCTGCTGCCGCTGGCCGCCGAGCGCAAGATCGCCGTCATCGCCAACCGACCCTTCGCGCAGGGCGCGCTAACCCGACGGCTGGAGGGCGAGGCGCTGCCGGACTGGGCGGGAGAGATCGGCGCGACAAGCTGGGCGCAGATCCTGCTGAAGTTCATCCTGGCCCATCCGGCGGTGACGGTCGCGATTCCGGCGACCAGCCGGGTCGATCACGTGCGCGAGAATCTCGCGGCTGCGACAGGTCCCCTGCCCGACACCGATTTGCGCGAGCGCATCGCCGCCGCGGTCCGGGATCTATGATGTCGGAGTGGTGGAGTTACGCGCCGGAAGACTTCCTGCTGTTCTCGCCGCGCAGCTATTGGCGGATGTTCGAGCTGCAGAACGAGGAATTCTGGCCGCTGCCGGTGGCGACATTGGCCTTGGGCGGCATCGTCACCTTTCTCGCAGCGCGCGGCAGTCCCAACGCGATCCGGTCGGCGGCCGTGATCCTGGCGCTGGTCTGGTGCTTCGTCGCCTATACCTTCCTCTGGAATCGCTATGCGGATATCAACTGGGCGGCATCCTATGTCGCACCGGTCTTCGTCATCGAAGCTTTGCTGCTCCTGCTGATCGCTTTCCGATCGGGCACCAGCGCGGCGAAAACCGGAATTTCGTCATGGATCGGCAGCCTGCTGCTGGCCTTCGCCACGGTCGGCGTGCCGCTGCTGCATCGCCGCGAACGCGCCAGCTCGGAAATCTTCGGCATCGCGCCCGACCCGACGGTGATCGCGACGCTCGGCTTTCTCATTGCGCTGCGCGGCCGGTGGCTGTGGTCGCTCTATCCGATCCCGATGCTCTGGTGCGTGATCAGCAGCATCACCCTGCACACCATGGGCGAGGCCCAGGCTTGGCTGCCTCTCACCGCGGTGGCGGTCACCGCGGTGACCTTGGCTACAGCGGCGATCCGTCAACCGGTGAGACCTCGAGGGTAAGTGCCTGGATGCGCGGGTTCTGCTCGCCGGTGAGGATGATCTGGCCTTGCGCCTTGCCGCGCTCGCCGGTCAGCGTCAGCTTCGCCGACAAGGCATGGATCGGCGCGGCATCGATATGGCGCAGCTCGCCGATCCGCTCGGCAAGCTTCGCCAGATGGCGGTCCCACTCCGCCGCCGGACGGTCGAGCAGGAAATTGATGGCGAGCAGCGGCGCGGCCTCGGCGATGCGGCCGGCACGGTAGACCCGCGACACGGCCTCCACCGCCGGCGCCAGATGCGCGCTGACTGGAACGGTCGGCGCTTTCCAGAGGCCCGCATCCTTCAACGCAGCCGCGGCATCGATGTTGGGCTCGTTCATCGCCGCATAGGTGCGGTTGGCGAAGCTGAAGATGCCGATCTGGGTTTCCGGCGAGAACAGGAAATGCGAGCCATAGCCCGGCAGGCCGCCCCGGTGATGCAGGTAGCGGCCGAGCTCGCTCTCGGCCGAATTGACCAGGCCGTAACCATAAGCGCTGGCGGTCCAGACCTCGCGGCCTTGATGCTTGCGCATCGTCGGCGCGCGCGGACCGCTGTGCAGCACCGCGAGCTCGCGGCGCGTGGCACGGGCGACGGGTTCGGTCTCCGCTCCATCGCGCGGCGGCCAGGCATCGAGCATGAAGGCGACGAAGCGCGCATATTCGACCGCGTTGGTGACGATGCCGGCCATGGCGCCATAAGCGCCGTCATGCTCGATCTCGGCCGGCGACCAGGTGTCGTCGTGACGGCGATAGCCGGGCGCCAGCGTGCCGGCCGGCAGGTCGTCGATCTCGAAGCTGGTCTGCATCATGGCGATTGGTTGCAGGACCTCGCGGCGGACGAAGCCGGAATAAGGCTCGCCGCTCGCCGCCTCGACCACGCGTCCCAACAAGGTGTAGCCGAGATTGGCGTATTCGAAGTCGATGCGCGGCGACCGCGCGAAATGCATCCCCGCCTCCAGCATCGCGTTGAAGTCGCCGAGCGGCTGCGGCAGCAGGCGGTCGCCCCAGGGATCGTCGGTGACGAAGCCGGCCTGGTGGGTGAGGAGATCGCGCAGGCTGATCGGCCGGCTGTCCGCGGTCGGCAGCTTGAGCTTGGCGAAGCTCGGCACCAGGTCGGCGACGGCGGCGTCGAGCGAAAGCTTGCCGCGGTCCCGCAGCAGCAGCACGGCGAGCGTCGTCACGCATTTGGTCATCGAGGCGATGCGGAAGAAGGTCTCAGGCTCCACCGGCGCCTTGGTCTGCAGCGAGGCGACACCCATGCCCTGGACATGGATCAGCTTGCCGTCACGGACCACGCCATAGACCAGGCCCGGAATGTTCTCCGCCTGCTGATAGCGCGCGTAGATCGCATCGAGTTGCTGGAACATCATTCCCCCGCAGATTTCCGATGGCTGCCATCGTTACAGGCGGTTTGCACGCACCGCAAGCCGGCGGCTAGATTGGAACCAAAGCGGGCAAGGAGCAAAACATGGACGTCGGTTTTATCGGTCTCGGCAAGATGGGCATCGCGATGGCCCGCAACCTCGCGAAGGCGGGACATGAGGTAAGCGCCTGGAACCGTTCGCCCATCGATTCCGCGGGGGTCGACGCGGCGGGCCTGACCCTGGTGAAGACGGCGCGCGAGGCCTTCCAGGCCGAGGTCGTGTTCACCATGCTGTCCGACGATGCCGCCTTGCGCGCCGTGGTGCTCGACAGCGGGCTCCTGGAGGACGCGCGCAAAGGCTTGGTGCATGTCGGCTGCTCGACCATCTCGATCGCGCTGGCCGAGGAGCTGACGGCGCGGCATGCCGAAGCGGGCGTCGGTTATATTTCGGCGCCGGTCTTCGGCCGACCGGATGTGGCGGAAGCGGCGCAGCTCAACGTCGTGGTCGGCGGCGCCGTGAGCGACATCGACAAGGCCGCGCCCCTGCTGGCGGCGATCGGTAAGAAGACCTGGGTGATCGGTGATCATCCCGCACAAGCCAACGCCGCGAAGATCGCCGGCAACATGATGATCGGCATGGCGATCGGCGCGATGTCCGAGGCGACCCTGCTGGCCGAAGGGAATGGCGTGGCACCGAAGGCCTTCTTCGAGCTGGTGCTGGAAGCGCTGTTCGGCTGCCGGGTCTACCAGAGCTACAGCGCCAAGATCGTAGCCGAGGAGTATTCGCCCGGATTCAAGATGGCACTGGGCTTGAAGGATCTGCGGCTCGCCGCCGAAGCCGCGGAACGTGGCGGCAAGCGCCTGCCGATCCTCGAGACCGTGCGCGACCAGATGACCGAGGCCGTGCATGCCGGCCTCGGCGACAAGGACTGGTCGGCGCTGGCCGACTACATGCGCAAGACCTAAGCGCCCTTCGACCGGATCGGCAGGTTCAGCATCCACTGCACGCCGAAGCGATCGGTGAGCTTGCCGTAATAATCGCCCCAGGGCTGCATGCCGATCGGCGTGGTGATGTTGCCGCCCTCGGACAGGGCCTGGAACAGGCGGTCCGTCTGGACCCGGTCATCCGTGACGATCATATGCGCCGAGCCGCGCATCGGCTCGGCGTCGTGATTGTCCGAGGCGAAGAACTTCACGCCGGGTCCTTCGAAGCAGGAATGCATGACCTGGCCGCGCATATCCTCGGCGTGGACCGGCATGCCGTTGTCGCCATGCCGGAGCATCACCGTGACCTGGCCGAGGCCGCATCGCGTATAGAAGGCCAGAGCCTGCTCGCAGCCGGTCCGAAAGAAGAGATAGTTGGACAGCTGCATGCAGGCTCCTCCGCGTTGCGTTCAGGCGACCACCGCCCGCCGCTGCGGCGGGAAGGCGAGGGCGATCGCCACCGCGCCGAGGCCGACGACGGCGGAGGCGACATAGAGCCCTGTATACGCGTTCCAGGTGTCGTAGATCCAGCCGCCGATCGCCGGTCCCAGGGCCATGCCGAGGCTGGAGATCATGGCCGCCGCGCCCATGATGGCCCCCATGATCTTCGGGCCGAAGTAATCGCGCGCCAGCACCGCATAGAGCGGCATCACCCCGCCATAGGCGAAGCCGAAGATGAAGGCGACCGTGTAGAAGACCCCGAGGTTGCCGGCATAGAGATAGGCCCCCGCCCCGATCGCCTGGATCAGCAGCCCGGCGATCAAGGTCGGCTTCACGCCGAACTTGTCGCCGGCGAGGCCGAGCACGAAGCGGCCGAACAGCCCGCCAACGCCCTCGACGCTGTAGATCGTCACCGCATAGGCCGGTGCGATGCCGCAGAGCTGCGCGAAGCTGACGGTGTGGATGATCGGCCCCGAGTGGCAGGCGCAGCAGGCGAAGAAGACCAAGGCGAGCACGATGAACTGCGGCGTGCGCAGCGCCTGGCCGACCGTCAGGCTGGGTTGCTCAGCTGCCGCCGGTGCCATCGGCTGCGGCGTCACCGCGACATCCACCGGCACGGCGGGCGGGCGGCGGATCAGGAAGGACATCGGCACCAGCAGGACCAGGACCGCGATGCCGATGATGAATTGCGCCTCCCGCCATTGATAGGTCGCGATCAGCCATTCGGCGAAAGGCGACACCGTCATCGGCGCAACGCCGATCCCGACCGAGACCAGCGAGACCGCGAGGCTGCGGTGCTTCTCGAACCAGCCGACGGTGGTCGCGATCAGCGGCGGGAAATAGCTGCCGGCGGCGATCCCGATCACCCCGCCGTACCAGATCTGGAATTCGAGCAAGCTGGCGGAGCGACTGGCCATGGTGAGGCCGAGACCGGCCAGCAGGTTGCCGACCAACAGCACCGGCCGCGCGCCGATCCGGTCGCTCAAGGCGCCCCAGCCGAAACCGGCGGCACCCATCACCAGGAAGGCGATGCTCATGCTGCCGCCCAGTGCCGTCATCGACCAGCCGGTATCGGCCTCGATCGGTTTCAGGAAGACCGGGAGGGAAAACAGCGCACCGGCGCCGATACAGGTCATCAGCGCGCCGACGAAGACGATAACCCAGCCATAATGCCATTTCATTTCGTCTTCCCCTTAAACCGAGCGGCCATCGAAGCGATGCAGCGGGATCTTGTCGAGATCCAAGCCTTCGAGACAGCGGATGTTGATGTAGACATCGCCGCCGCCGGTCTTGTCCTCACCATGGGTGTGGATGCCGCAGGTGGTGCAGAAGCGGTGGCCGATCACATGGCGGTTGAAAGTATACTCGCCGAGATCGCCGGGCTTCATCGCGAAACGCACCCGCTCTTTCGGCACCGCCCAGAGCAGCGCGCCTTTCCTCGAACAGATCGAGCAATTGCACGCGAGTGCGGCGCCCAGCTCGCCTTCCGCCTCGAAGGCGACC